>CAIKVZ010000220.1 GCA_903830985.1 uncultured beta proteobacterium | reverse complement strand
GTTGACAACTCCATCGACGAGGCTCTGGCCGGCCACTGCGACGACATCACCGTCACCATCCACAGCGACAACAGCATCAGCGTCACCGACAACGGCCGTGGCATCCCGACCGGCGTGAAGATGGACGACAAGCACGAGCCCAAACGCTCTGCCGCTGAAATTGCACTGACCGAGCTGCATGCTGGCGGCAAGTTCAACCAGAACAGCTACAAGGTGTCGGGCGGCCTGCACGGCGTGGGCGTGAGCTGCGTCAACGCCTTGTCCAAGATGCTGCGCCTGACGATCCGGCGCGACGGCAAGGTCCACGTCATGGAGTTCAGCAAGGGCTTTGTGCAGAACCGCATCCTTGAGACCGTGAACGGCGTTGAGGTGTCTCCGATGAAGGTGATTGGCGACACCGAAAAGCGCGGCACCGAAGTGCACTTCCTGCCCGACACCGACATCTTTCAGCAAAACAACGACTTCCACTACGAAATCCTGAGCAAGCGCCTGCGCGAGCTGAGCTTTTTGAACAACGGCGTGCGCATCCGCCTGAAGGACGAGCGCACGGGCAAGGAAGACGACTTCTCCGGCGCCGGCGGTGTGCGCGGCTTCGTCAACTTCATCAACCGTGGCAAGACGGTGTTGAACCCCAATATCTTCCACGCCATGGGTGATCGCCAGAGCGACCAGAACACCAACATCGGCGTCGAAGTGGCCATGCAGTGGAATGCCGGCTACAACGAGCAGGTGCTGTGCTTCACCAACAACATCCCGCAGCGCGACGGCGGCACCCATTTGACGGGCCTGCGCGCAGCCATGACGCGCGTCATCAACAAGTACATCGACGACAGCGAGATCGCCAAGAAGGCCAAGGTTGAAGTCACCGGCGACGACATGCGCGAAGGCCTGACCTGCGTGCTCTCGGTGAAGGTGCCCGAACCCAAGTTCAGCAGCCAGACCAAGGACAAGCTGGTCAGCTCGGAAGTGCGTGGACCGGTGGAAGATATCGTGAGCAAGCTGCTCTACGACTACCTGCAGGAACGCCCGGCCGACGCCAAGATCATCGTTGGCAAGATCATCGAAGCAGCACGCGCCCGTGAGGCAGCGCGCCGGGCCCGCGACATGACGCGGCGCAAGGGCGTGCTCGACGGCATGGGCCTGCCGGGCAAGCTGGCCGACTGCCAGGAAAAAGACCCTGCGCTGTGCGAAATCTACATCGTCGAGGGCGACTCCGCAGGCGGCTCGGCCAAGCAGGGCCGGGACCGTAAATTCCAGGCCATCCTGCCGCTGCGCGGCAAGATCCTGAACGTGGAAAAAGCGCGCTACGAAAAGCTGCTCACGAGCAACGAAATCCTCACGCTGATCACCGCCCTGGGCACCGGAATCGGCAAGGCCGGCGGCACCACCGGCAACGACGACTTCAACGTCGCCAAGTTGCGCTACCACCGCATCATCATCATGACCGATGCCGACGTTGACGGCGCGCACATCCGCACCCTGCTGCTCACCTTCTTCTACCGCCAGATGCCAGAACTGGTGGAACGCGGCCACATCTACATCGCCCAGCCGCCGCTGTACAAGGTCAAGGCCGGCAAGGAAGAGCTGTACCTGAAGGACGCCGGCGCGCTGGACACATTCCTGCTGCGCATCGCGCTGATCAACGCCGCGGTGCAGACCGGCGGTGCTGCCAGCAGCACGCTGGGCGGCGACACCCTGGCCGAGCTGGCGCGCAAGCATCAGGTGGCGCAGGCTGTGATCGCACGCCTGGGCGCCTTCATGGACGCAGAGGCGCTGCGCGCTCTGGCCGACGGCGTGGCATTGAATCTGGACACGCTGGCCGAAGCCGAAGTCAGCGCTGCAGGCCTGCAGGCCAAGCTGCCCGACGCCGAAGTGACGGGCGAATTCGACGTGCGCAACGACAAGCCCATTCTGCGCATCAGCCGGCGCCACCATGGCAACGTGAAGAGCAGCGTGATGACGCAGGACTTTGTGCACGGCGCCGATTACGCGGCGCTGGCCGAAGCGGCGCGCACCTTCAAGGACCTGCTGGGCGAGGGCGCCACCGTGTCGCGCGGCGAGGGCGAGCGCATGAAGGAAGAGAAGGTCGGCGACTTCCGACAGGCCATGGCCTGGCTCATTGGCCAGGCCGAAAACGCCACGGCGCGCCAGCGCTACAAGGGTCTGGGTGAAATGAACCCGGCCCAGCTCTGGGAAACCACCATGGACCCGACCGTGCGGCGCCTGCTGCGCGTGCAGATCGACGACGCCATCGAAGCCGACCGCGTCTTCACCATGCTCATGGGCGACGAGGTGGAACCCCGCCGCGAGTTCATTGAAACGAACGCGCTGCGCGCCGGCAATATCGACGTTTGAAGCTGTTGTAGACGTGGCAAAAACGACTCACTCCGCAGAATATCTCTTGAACCAGCTCGGCGAGCTGAGTCACGAACTGAACAGCAAGCCGTTACAAGGTCAAAGCCATTTTGATAAACCACTGCAAATTGTAAATAACGTCATGGGCTTTCACATTGGCGTCTTGTACAAGATTGCCAACGTCATTGAAAACGACCTGATACTGGAAGTGGTGGGTGTTTGTAGTCCAGAACACCAACGCCCAGACTTGAAGGAAGGCAGCAAGATCTGCCTGGACACGAACAATCCTCCAGCAGAGTTCATCAACGAGGTATTGGCCTTCAAACATCGCAATGTGTCGGCCATCAATGTTCCGGGCTGGGGTTGCGACATCGTTGGGTCCATCTATATGCCAGAAAGCTTGGGCCATGGCTATCTGCTGGCAGGTGACTTTTTTGGCGACGAGTCTGACATCCAAACGTACGAAATTCGGGCCTGTGAAATCATGTGCAACATGCTCAGCGCGGTACTGATGAAAGCCCAATTTGAGAAATTGGCCAGCATTGATGGCTTGACCGGCTTGTTGAACAGCCGCGCTATACGGGATGGTTTGGAAAAAGCGTTCCAGCGCCAGAAGCGAAGGAATTCCGTCATGGGCGCCGTTGTTTTGGCTGATATTGATTTCTTCAAAAAAATCAATGACCAGTATGGTCACATCCAAGGTGATTCGGTCCTGCAGGAGGTGGGAAGCCTCTTTGACACCGTCACACGCAAACATCTTGATGTGGCCGGCCGCTATGGTGGCGAGGAGTTCGTGCTGATCTACGAAGACTCCAACGAAGAGCAGGTCATGGGCATTGTTGAAAGATTGCGGCAATCCATTGCCGATCACCGATTTATTGATCGGGCCCAATAAAGTATGAACTTTTCCAAGTTTTCCGAATCACACTGGCATGGAAAAAGAAAACGCAAGAAAGCAAACACTGGAGCAACTCCACGAGCGGCGTAAGCAAGTCGTGAGGTTGCATAAGAAG
>CAIKVZ010000219.1 GCA_903830985.1 uncultured beta proteobacterium | reverse complement strand
CACCTTCTCCATGGGCACAGGACGTGGCGCCAGCCCAGCCAGGTAGAGCCGATGCGCGTGATGAAACTGGTCCAGCATCAGCGGCAAAACGACTTGGGGAACGCCAGCGCGCAAGGCCTGCGCTGTCGTGCCCGAGCCGCCATGGTGCACCACCACCGCGGTCCGGTGGAAAAGCTGCGCATGCGGGGCATCCGACACGACGCGCCAGCCCTTGGGGAGCCTGGCCTGACTCATTCCAGCCCAGCCAGCGCCCACGATGCAGCGCCGCCCCGTGGCAGACACAGCTTCAACGATCAACCGCTGAATGCGATCCGTGCCCTGGCCTGACATGCTGCCAAAACCGACATATACCGGCGGGGCACCGGCGGCGAGCCACGCCATCAGTTCAGGATCAAGCCCATCAGAATCATCCAGAAAGAGAAAATTGGCATAGGGGTAGCGCTTGCGCCAACGCCTGTCGGGGGGCAGCAAGATTTCGTCGACGGCCAGCGTGGGCGCGGTCCCACCCAGCAAATGGGTACGGACATCCTTTGCTGGCGGCAAGCCCAGCGCGGCGCGGGCCAGGTTCAGCCGGCGCCGCACAAGCAGGTTGACCAGAGGTCTGTCAAACCGCCAAATCAGCTCGTTCACCCATGGCGCCAGCCCATGCCAGGGAACCATCGGCGGCGGGTGCTCGCCTGAGGGAAGCAGACAGGTCGTGAACAAAACAGCAAAGCCTGGCAGCCCCCGACGCTCGCACACGCTGGGCGCAACGAACAAGGCCAGGCCACCGTACAGCAGGGCATCGGCGCCTTCGCAAATACGCTCGAGTTGCTGCATTTGCAGCGCCGGCTGCGCTCGGAAGTAGCGCACGAGTTCGCGCATCATGCGCAAGGGGTTGCCGGTCATCAGGCGCTGGTTCTGTGCCAGCATTTCCTGGATGTCAACGCCCAGGGCCGCGAACTCGAAGCCCAGTTTGCGCACCCAGGCTTCGTAATTGGGTGGGGCGGCAAGCACCGGGACATGCCCATGTTCCCGCAGGGCCTGTGCAATCGCCAGCATCGGCTGGACATCGCCACGCGAGCCAACCGTTGCCAGCACGACGCGCAATGAGCGATGGGGTTTCACATTGGCCTCGCCATGACGAATCAGTCGGCCGGCGCGTGCGTCAGGGCGAAGGCCAGCGCCTGCTCGGCGCGCACCGGCTGGCTGAACAAATAGCCCTGCAGCACATTGCATCCATGGCGGCGCAGGTACTGGTGCTGCAGTTCGGTGCCCACGCCTTCGGCCACCACCTCGAGCTTGAGCTTGTGCGCCAGCGCAATCGTGGCCGAGCAGATCGCTTCGTCGTCCTCCTCGGTGCCGATGTCACGAACAAAGGACTGGTCGAGCTTGAGGCGGTGAATCGGCAGCAGGCGCAGGTAGCTCAGCGACGAGTAACCGGTGCCGAAGTCGTCGATCGCCAGACGCACCTGCAAATCGCGCAATTGCTGGAGCACGTCGATCGTGACCGTCGGGTCCTCCATCGCAGCCGACTCGGTCAGTTCCAGTTCCAGATCCTCACCGCGCAAGCCGTGGCGCTGCAGCGCACCGGCCACCAGACTCACCAGGGCGGCGTCGCGCAACTGGTGCGCCGACAGGTTCACCGCCATGCTGACGCCGCGCGCACCCTGGTCCTGCCATTGGCGCAGCGTGCGGCAGGCCTCGTCCAGCACCCAGGCGCCGATCTCCACGATCAGGTCGGCGCTCTCGGCAATCGGAATGAAGGTCACGGGCGCAATCAGGCCATTGATCGGGTGATTCCAGCGCAGCAGCGCCTCGGCCCCGACCATGACGCCGCTTTGCGCGTCCACCTGCGGCTGAAAGTGCAGCATCAGTTCGCCGCGACGCAGCGCATGTCCCAGATCGCGCTCGACTTCGCGCCGCACGGTCACGGCCTGCTTCAGGCTGGCAGAGAAAAAGCGCAGTTGGTTGCGCCCGGACCCCTTGGCGTGGGTCAAAGCGGCATCGGCATGGTGCAGCAATTCGCCCGCGTCCGCGCCGTCACCCGGAAACAGCGCCACACCCACGCTGGCCGTGCAGTTCAGCTCGTGGCCGTCGATCAGGTAGGGCGCTCCCAGGCAAAGGCGCAGCCTCTCGCCCAGGGCGTGAGCGCCGCGCGCACCCGCATCCTGGCGCAACACCACGGCGAATTCGTTGCCCGCGAGCCGCGCCACCAGGGCGGAGCGCGGCGCCTCATCGCGCAGCCGGCGCGCCACCTCGAACAGCACTTGATCGCCCAAGGCGTGACCGTGCGCTTCATTCACCTGTTTGAACCGGTCCAGGTTCAGCACCAGCACCGCGAGTTGTCGCCGCGTCGGACTCTCGGTCTCCGCAAGTGCCTGCTCCAGCAGCGTCAAAAGGTGGGCGCGATTGGGCAGATTGGTCAGCGAGTCATGCTGCGCCATGTGTTCAATCAAGGTCTCGGCCAGGCGCTTTTCGGTCAGGTTTTCCACAATCGACATGCCCCCGACGATCTGCCCGCGATCGTCATGCAGCATGGAAGTGATCCAGGAACAAGGCAACTCGTGACCAAACTTGTGCAGGTTCTGCGCCATGTGCTTGCGCGGCACCGAGTCCGGTGCGATGTACTCGCCCATCAACTCGTACACATGGTGTTGCTCGGGGCGGGACAGGATGCGCGCGTGTTGACCCAGGATTTCCTCGGGCGCCCAGCCGAAAATGCGCTCAGCCGCCAGATTCCAGCGCCGCACCCGCAGCCGGGTGTCCCATTCGATGATCGCCAGCGGGCTCTGTTCGAAGACGGAACTCAGGCGCTGCTCGCGCGCGCGCAACGCCACCTCCACCAGCCGCTCACGGGTCACCTCACGCCCGTAGCCGTGGTAGCCCAGAAAACCGCCCTGATCGTCAAGCAGGGGCTCGCCACTGGTTTGCAGCCACAGGCCTGCTGTGCGATCGCGGGGTGAGGGAACCTCGTATTGAAGATCGGCAAAAGGGCGGTGGGCCAGCAGTACGCCGCGGTGCGCCGCCCAGAATGCGTCGGGCATGCGGTTGGGCGCGTCCCAGGGGCTACGGCCCAACCAGTCGGCGAGCTCGATGCCGAGGCATTGCATGGCCTCATCAACCTGAGCAAAACGCAACTGCGCGTCCAGACGCCAATACCAGGTGGCCGTGAGCCGCAGGCGCAGCGCCTCCGCCCCGCCTGACGGTTGCAGGCGACTTGGACGGCAAGCATCAGATGGCTCGGGCAATGCTGGGCTCATGTCTTGGGTTGGCAGCGCATCAACAGGTATTTGTCTCGGATAAGGCGATGGTAACCACTGCCACGGCCGGCGCACTGACGGTTCGGGCCAAAAAGATGTTACCGATCGTCATACGCCAAAACACATAAGCAAACAACAAAACGATAGTTTGCGAAACAGTCCGCGGCTTCTACAGTCGCGGCCATGAATGAAATGGCTTTTGTCTTTGCGGGTTTTGCTGTCGGTCTCGTCGTGGGACTGACGGGCGTGGGGGGCGGCTCGCTCATGACGCCGCTGCTGATCTTCTTTTTTGGCATCAAGCCGCATCTGGCCATTGGCACGGACCTGCTGTTCGCCGCCTTCACCAAGATGGGCGGCTCCGTTGCACTGGCCCGCGCCCGCGTCATCGACTGGCGCATGGTGCTGTCCATGTCCGCCGGCAGCATCCCGGCCTCGCTGCTGACCCTGTATGTGCTGCACCGCATCGGCCCGGCCAACCCGGTGGTGCAGCAGGCCATGACCACCACCCTGGGCGCAGCCCTGCTGCTCACCGCCGTGTCCACGCTGTACAAGGCTGTGGCCGGTAAGACCGCTCCAAGGCTGGTCGATGCGGCCGCGCTGCGCGCCGCCGGCACGCCGACGCACTATGCCCTGCCCGTGCTGCTGGGCGCTGTCATCGGCACGCTGGTGACACTCACCTCGGTGGGCGCCGGCGCCATCGGCGTTCTGGTGCTGATGCTGCTGTATCCGGCCCTGCCGCTGCCACGCATCGTGGCCGCCGACATCGCCCACGCCGTGCCGCTGACCCTGGTCGCGGGCCTGGGTCACGCCTCCATTGGCTCCGTGGACTGGCCACTGCTGGGACTGCTGCTGGTCGGCTCCCTGCCTGGCATCTGGCTGGGCTCGCGCCTCATGGCGCGCACCCCTGAACGGCTGATCCGCTCCCTGTTGTCACTGCTGCTGGCCTATGCCGGCGCCAAGCTGATTGCCCTCTAACTCCCGCACCCTAGTTTTTCACCGATGTACCAATACACCGACTTCGACCGCCAATTCATTCGCAACCGCGCGGCCCAGTACCGCGACCAACTGCAGCGCAATCTGGCAGGCCAATTGAGCGACGACGACTTCCGTCCGCTGCGCCTGCAAAACGGCTGGTACGTCCAGCGCCACGCGCCCATGCTGCGCGTCGCCGTGCCCTATGGCGAACTGTCTTCCGCCCAGTTGCGCGTGCTGGGAAAGATAGCGCGTGACTTCGACCGCGGCTACGCCCACATGACGACGCGCCAGAACGTGCAATTCAACTGGATTCCCCTGGACAAGAGCGCCGACGTGATGGATCTGTTGGCGACAAAGAACCTGCACGGCATCCAGACCAGCGGCAATTGCATCCGCAATATCACCAGCGACGAACTCGCCGGCATCGCCACCGACGAGGTGGCCGATCCGCGACCCTTTTGCGAAATCCTGCGCCAATGGAGCACGCTGCACCCGGAGTTCGCTTTTTTGCCGCGCAAGTTCAAGATCGCGGTGCTCGGGGCGGAAAACGACCGCGCTGCCAGCGCCTGGCACGACGTGGGCCTGCGACTGAAGCGCTCTGCTGACGGCGAGTTGGGCTTCAAGGTGCAGGTGGGCGGCGGCATGGGCCGCACGCCAGTGATTGCCAGCACGATCCGCGAATTTCTGGCCTGGGACCAGATCCTGAACTACCTGGAAGCCGTGGTGCGCGTGTACAACCGCTGGGGCCGGCGCGACAATATGTACAAGGCGCGCATCAAGATCCTGGTGAAGGCCGAGGGAAAGCGCTTCACCGACGAAGTGGAAGCCGAGTACCAACAGATCCTGACGGTCGACGGCGCGCCGCACACCATCAGCCAGCAGGAACTGGAACGCTTGCAGGCCTCATTTGTGCCGCCCGCTCTCCAGGCTCCCGCCAACCCGTCGCAGGCCGCGCCGGCTGCCGACAAGACTTACGCGCGCTGGCTGCAACAGAACGTGGCGCCACACCAGAACCCCGCGCTGCGCGCTGTCACCCTGTCGCTGAAACGCCGGGGCCAAGCCCCCGGCGATGCCACGGCAGAGCAACTTGACCAGGCTGCCGGTCTGGCAGACCGCTTCAGCGCCGGTGAAATTCGCGTCACGCACGACCAGAACCTGCTGCTGCCCTGGGTCAGCGCCGGGGAACTGCCCGAGCTGTATGCGGCCGCGCGCCAATCCGGCTTCGCCACGCCCAACATCCGCCTGCTGACCGACATGATCGCCTGCCCCGGAGGCGACTTCTGCGCACTGGCGAATGCGCGTTCCATTCCGATCGCCGAGGCTATTCACCAGCGCTATCAAGATCTGGACGAACTGTTTGACCTGGGCGAGATCGACCTGCACATCAGCGGCTGCATCAATTCCTGCGGCCACCACCACAGCGGCCACATCGGCGTGCTCGGCGTGGACAAGGACGGCAAAGAGTGGTACCAGGTGTCCCTGGGCGGCTCCGACGGTTCCGATTTGAGCGGCCCGGCCGTCGCCGGCAAGGTCGTCGGCCCGTCCTTTGGCGCGGAAGAGGTGCCCGGTGTGATCGAAGCCGTGCTGGGCGTGTACAGCGCACAGCGCCAGGGTGGCGAGACCTTCATCGCGACCGTGAAGCGCGTGGGTATCGAGCCCTTCAAGATCGCAGCCAACGCCGCGCGTCTGCCCAATCTGCACGAAGAAGAGCACACGCTGCAACACCAACCCGGCTTCGCCCGCGACGCCCAGGAAGCCTGAAAGACACGACCATGAAACTGATCGCCCAACAAGACCACCGCAGCAACGCGCTGGCGCTCGCCAACGACGCCGACCCGCGCACCCTGTCCCTGGACGGCGTGACGCGCATCGACCTGAACTTCCCCAAATTCACCGACGGTCGCGCCTACTCGCAAGCCTTCCTGCTGCGCCGGCGCCTGGGCTTCACCGGTGAACTGCGCGCCACCGGCGACGTACTGATCGACCAGCTGGTGCAAATGCAGCGCACCGGCTTTGACGCCGCCGTGCTGCGCGCCGACCAGGACCTGGGCCATGCCGCGCGCCAGTTCGCGCGCTTTGGTGGCTTCTATCAGGGCGACGCCGTGCAGGTACAACCGCACTTCAGCGCCGACGAGGCGACCGCATGAGCGCCATCACATTGAACGCCAAGGCGAGCACCACTTTTGCCGCCAAGCTGGCCCACACCCAGGCGCTGCTGCAGCAGGCCGCCCTGGAATTCGCCCGTGATGCAGGCGCCACATCACCCGCCTTGACGCTGGCCTGCAGCCTGGGCGCGGAGGACATGGTGCTGGCGCACCTGGTGAATGCCCTGGCCATCGACGCCGACATCTTCGTGCTGGAGACCGGCATGCTGCACACGCAGACGCTGGCTTTGCTGGCACAACTTCAGGCCACTTCAACGGCGCCGGTGAAGGTCTACCGGCCCGATGCCCAAGCCGCTGCAGGCTTCGTGGCGCGCGAGGGCGAGAAGGCCATGTACAACAGCATCGAGCTGCGCAAAGCCTGCTGCCAGATCCGCAAGATGGAGCCGCTGGAGCGTGCGCTCACCGGCAAGAAGGCCTGGATCACGGGCCTGCGCCGCGAACAGTCGGGCACCCGCGCGGCAGTACCGGACCTGGACCGCAGCGACGCGAAGCGTGCCAAGCTCAACCCCCTGGCCGACTGGACCTGGGGCGACGTCTGGCATTACATCGCAAGCAACGCCGTCGCCTACAACCCGCTGCACGACGAGTTTTACCCCAGCATCGGCTGCGCACCCTGCACCCGCGCCATTGCCATGGGAGAAGACTTCCGCGCCGGCCGCTGGTGGTGGGAGAGCGAGGCGGCCAAGGAATGTGGGCTGCACGTCAGCCCACACTCCAGCCTCGCTCCGACGCAGGCTAACTTCGCAGCAAGCGAAGTTAAGGGCGGTACGCCCGGCCGAAGTCAGAACAGCGAGCTCAAAGAGTGCGGCTTGCACGTAGGCAAGACGCAGCAGAGCGAAAGCTCTGCACTCGCTGTTCCGGCGCAGGCTAACTTGCTCGCAGAGCAAGTTAAGGGCGGGACGCCCGGCCGAAGTCAAAGCGAGGTGGCGCAGGCTCATGTCGCTGCAGGCGACGTGAAGCCCGAAGGGCGTGCCGAAGCTAAAACGTTGAATAAGGAAGCCGCATGAACGCCCGCATCGAATCCCACCTGCTCGAACCCCTGAGCAACACCCACCTGGATGCGCTGGAAGAAGAGACCATCTTCATCCTGCGCGAAGTGGCGGCCGTGTTTGAGCGCCCGACCCTGCTGTTCTCCGGCGGCAAGGACTCTCTGGTGCTGCTCAAGTGCGCGGAAAAAGCCTTTGGCGCAGGGCGTCTGCCCTATCCGCTGCTGATGATCGACACCGGTCACAACTTCCAGGAAGTCACCGACTTTCGCGACCAGCGCGCGAAGGAACTCGGCGCGGACCTGGTGGTGCGCAGCGTGGAAGACTCCATGCGCCGCGGCACGGTGCGCCTGGCGCACCCGGGCGAGTCGCGCAACGTGCACCAATCTGTGACGCTGCTCGAAGCCATCGAGGAGTTCCGCTTTGACGCGCTCATCGGTGGCGCACGGCGCGACGAGGAAAAGGCGCGCGCCAAGGAACGCATCTTTTCGCACCGCGACAGCTTCGGCCAGTGGCAGCCCAAGGACCAGCGCCCGGAGTTGTGGACGCTGTTCAACACGCGCCTGCAACCGGGCGAGCATTTCCGTGTGTTCCCGATTTCCAACTGGACCGAGCTCGACGTGTGGCAGTACATCGAGCGCGAGCAGATCGAACTGCCCTCGCTTTACTACACGCACCGGCGCCAGGTGGTGGAACGCAAGGGCCTGCTGGTGCCGGTGACCGAACTCACGCCGGCGCGCGCCGACGAAGTGGTGGTGACGCGCGATGTGCGCTTTCGCACCGTGGGCGACATCACCTGCACCTGCCCGGTGGAGAGCCTGGCAGCCAACGCCGCCGACGTGGTGATCGAAACCCTGGCCGCCGACGTGAGCGAACGCGGCGCCACGCGCATGGACGACAAGACCTCCGAGGCTTCGATGGAGAAGCGCAAGAAAGACGGGTATTTCTGATGAACACGACAAGCAACTTCCCCGGCGTAGCGAGCGGACGGCAGCGTGGGGCGGCCGGAGCGCAGGAACCGGAACGTACTTCGGTACGTGAGGATTCCGACAGGAGGGACGCAAAGGGCCCCTCCCCCTTGCCTGGCCCAACCCTCGATCCCGTTCGCGTAGTAGCCGCACTCAAGTTCATTACGTGCGGGAGCGTCGATGACGGCAAAAGCACCTTGATTGGCCGCCTGCTGGTGGACAGCAAGACCGTGCTGCAGGACCAACTCGCCGGCGTGCAGCGCGGCGGCGAGACCGACCTGGCCTTGCTCACCGACGGGCTGAGCGCCGAGCGCGAACAGGGCATCACCATCGACGTGGCCTACCGCTACTTCGCCACGGCGCACCGTAAATTCATCATCGGCGACGCCCCGGGCCACGAGCAGTACACGCGCAACATGGTGACCGCAGCCTCCAGCGCCGACGCCGCCGTGGTGCTGGTGGACGCGACCAAGCTGCGCTGGGCGACCGACGCGTCCGCCACAGATGCCGCCACCCACGCCTTGCTGCCGCAAACGCGGCGCCACAGCCTGCTGGCCCATCTGCTGCGCGTGCCCTCCATCGTTTTTGCCATCAACAAGCTCGACGCCGTGGAAGACGCGACGCACCCGGACGCTGCGACGCTGGCGTACGAACGCATCAAGACTGCCGTGCAAGCCTTCGCCGCAGCCGCCGGCATCGAAGCAACAGCCATCGTCCCCATGTCCGCCCTCAAAGGCTGGAACGTGGTGGACCGCGCCGCCGACCATGTGGGCAACCAGAAGCCCCACTGGTGCGGCTACGAGGGCAAAAGCCTACTGCAGATCCTGGAGCAACTGCCCTGCGCCGACGAGTCGGAAGAACAGCCCTTTGCATTTCCCGTGCAGTGGGTGGAGAAGTTTTCCTCCTCCTCCGACACCTCGCAGGGACGCCGGGTGTTCTGGGGGCGCGTGGCCGCCGGCACCTTGGCCATTGGGCAGGAGGTCACGGTCTTCCCTGGGGGTAAGAGCGCCAAAGTGGCGCAGGCGCTGGACCACGCAAGGGTGCCCAAGACCGTTCATGCCGGGCACAGCGCCGGCATCGTGCTGGACCGCGAGGTCGACGTGTCGCGCGGCGACTGGTTGGTTGCCACCAACGCCTACACACCTCAGCGCGAGCTCTCGACAACGGTGGCCTGGATGGACGATGAGCCCCTGGTGGCGGGGCGTGTCTACTGGGCGCTGCACGGCCACCGCTGGATCAAGGCCCGGGTCAAGCGCATCGTTCATCGCCTGAACATCAATACCCTGGCCGAAGAGGATGCGACGCAACTGGAAGCCAACGCCATCGGCCACGTGGAACTGAGCCTGCAGGGCGACATCGTCACCCTGCCCTACAGCGCCTCGCGTACCCTGGGTGCGCTGGTGCTGGTGGACACGGCAACGAATAAAACCGCCGGCGCCGTCTTGGTGAACTGAACGCGAACTCAGGTAAATCAGGCGTCATTGGCCCTACAAAAGGGGGCCCGTGGCGTTTGGCGCCTCGAAAGCTCCTAAAATCAAGGGTTTCGCCGAATCCGCTTTTTTCTTTTTCCCCGTAGACCACACCATGACACATACCGTCACCGAAGCCTGCATCCGCTGCAAATACACCGACTGCGTTGACGTCTGTCCGGTGGATTGCTTCCGCGAAGGCCCCAACTTCCTCACCATCGACCCGGACGAATGCATCGACTGCGCGGTCTGCATCCCAGAGTGCCCAGTGAACGCGATCTATGCCGAAGAAGACGTGCCCTCGGACCAGCGTCACATGACCCAACTCAACGCCGACCTGGCAAAGCTGCCAAGCTGGAAGAGCATCACCAAGCGCAAACCAGCCCTGCCCGACGCTGACGAGTGGAAAGACAAAACCGGAAAGCTGTCACAACTGATTCGCTGAAACGTTTCGTCCGTCACCCTGCCGAAAGCCCCTTTTGACCTTGGAAATTGAGTCCCCTGTGCACACTCTTCATGACACCATAGAAACCGATGCCGTGATCATCGGTGCCGGCCCTGTAGGCCTGTTTCAAGTATTCGAACTCGGCCTGCTGGAAATCAAGGCCCATGTCATCGACTCGCTCGCCTACCCTGGCGGCCAGTGCATCGAGCTCTACCCCGACAAACCGATCTATGACATCCCGGCCGTTCCGGTGTGCACTGGCAAGGAACTGACCGACAACCTGCTCAAACAGATCGAGCCTTTCGGCGCGACCTTCCACTACGGCCAGGAAGTGACCGTGGTCGAGAAGCAGTCCGACGGCCGCTTCTTCGTGCGCACCTCCAAGCACCAGCGTTTCCTGACCAAGACCATCTTCATCGCCGCCGGTGTCGGCGCCTTCCAGCCGCGCACTCTGAAAGTTGAAGGCCTGGAAGCATTTGACGACGCGCAGTTGTTTTACCGCGTACGCAACCCGGCGGACTTTGCCGGCAAGAACCTGGTGATCGTGGGCGGAGGCGACTCCGCGCTGGACTGGGCGCTGGACTTCGTCAAGGACGGAGCGCACAAGGCCGAGAGCGTGATCCTGATCCACCGCCGCGACGGCTTCAAGGCCGCGCCCTCCAACGTGGCCAAGATGCGCGAACTGTGCGACGCGATGGAGATGCAGTTCATCGTCGGACAGGTCACGGGCTTCGAGGAGAAGGAAGGCCTGCTCACCAATGTCAAGGTCACGGGGGCCGACGGCGTGACGCGCCTGGTGCCGCTGGACGTGCTGTTGGTGTTCTTCGGCCTCTCGCCCAAGCTGGGTCCGATCGCCGAATGGGGCCTGGACATCGAGCGCAAGCAGCTCAAGGTGGACACCGAGAAGTTCTCCACCAGCGAGCCCGGCATCTTTGCTGTGGGCGACATCAACACCTATCCGGGCAAGAAGAAGCTCATCCTGAGCGGCTTTCACGAGTGCGCCCTGGCAGCCTTTGGCGCCGCGCCTTTCATCTTCCCCGACAAGAAGATCCACCTGCAATACACCACCACCAGCCCCAAGTTGCACAAGGTGCTGGGCGTGGAGTCCCCGACCTTCGACTAAAACCGGACATCGGGGATACTTGCCCCGATGCCAGACTTCCCCGCCCTCGCCTACCACCCGGTGCGCCTTGCCTGGTGCCGGGCTGCCCTGCGCGGCCTGATACGGCGCTGGGGCATCTACCTGCTGGTGGGCATGCTGATTTTGGGTGGCTCGGGTGCGCACGCGCTGGCAGCCATGTCGGGGCTCGTTGCCTGGTCGGTTCTGCCCCTGCTGCACGCCACCCAGCAGTCCTTCCAGCAAACCCTGCTGATGGGACTGATCTATGCACTGATCGGCGGCGCGCTGCACTGGGCGCTGAGCCCGCTGCTGTGGCCTCGCACCTGGGACGAGGCCGAGCGCGCCTTGCCCATCGCTGTGGCCGAACGGCGCAGCAGCGATCTCATCGTGACCCTGCTGGGACTCACGCCCCTGTTCCTCGTCTACCTGGCGGGCGTGGCGGTCTGGTGGGTCCAGTCTCCCGCCTGGATAGCGCCACTTTGGGCTACGGCACTGTGCCTGCTGCTCGCGTCCATGGGCTTGTCGGTGGCGCTGGGCGTCGCGCTGCTGGGCCGACGCCGCAGTTTGTCCATGCGCACTGCTTCTGCGCGGGCCCGTCGGGTTGCCGGCGCAGTACCCAGTGGCCTGCAGCCGCGCTCCACCACCATGACTTTGGTGCTTGTGCCCCTGTGGCGGGGCCCGGCGCAGCGCTGCGGGCGCTGGTGCGTGCTGAGCACGCTGAGCCTGTTCAGCCTTGCAGCCTGTGTCGCCGCCTGGCCGCAATGGACCTCCTGGTGGCTGGCTGCGGTCGCCACGCTGGGCCAGGCCACATGCTCGCGTCTGAACGGACTGATCGCCACCGAGTTAGGTGGCTTGCACGATGCCTGCGCAGCATTGCCCGTGCGCCCTGCCTGGTTGCGCCGCGCGCGCCTGCTATTGGCGCTGACGCCGCTGCTGATCGGCCAGGCACTGCTGCTGGGCATACTGGTTAATTCAGGTATGTCGCTGCAGTCTGGCGCGCTGGCCGCTTATCTGACGGTCATGCTGCTGGGCAACGCGGCGCTGAATGCCGCCGCCGGCCATCCACCGCGCCCCGAGGAGGCGCAAGCCCGCGTGAGTTGGTGGCTGCTCATCCTCGTGGCGACGATCGCCCTGGCATCGGAAGTGGTGCTTCGATGACGCAAAAAGAAACCACTCTAACGGCCTTGCTGCGGGTGCAGAACCTGCGCTTCAGCTACCCGCAGCGCCACGTCTTCAATGCCTGGTCGCACGACTTCCAGCCCGGACTGACTTGGGTGCGTGGCGGCAATGGCTGCGGCAAGTCGACGCTGCTGAAACTGCTCGCGGGTGCACTCAAACCGCTGTCCGGGACGATTGCCGTGCAGGGCATCAGCCAACAGGAGCTGCACTTGCCCTACCGCCGCGCCGTTTTCTGGTGCGGCCCCGGCCCCATCGCTTTCGATCACCTGGCACCCGCGGAGTTCTTCGGCTTTATGCGCGGCCTTTACGCCGGCGTTGACGTGCAGGCGCTGCAGCGCCACGTGACGGGGTTGGGATTGACGCCATTCCTGGGCGCGGCGCTGAATACCCTGTCCACAGGAACGCAACGCAAGGTCTGGCTGGCCGTGGCGCTGGCAGCCGGCACGCCCGTGACGCTGCTGGACGAACCCCTGAACGCGCTGGACGCCGCGTCGGCAGCGTATTTTCGCAACAGCCTGCACGAACTCGTGCAGGATCCGTTGCGCGCCTGGATCGTCGCCAGCCATGAGGCACTCGACGACGCACCGGTGCAGATCCGCGAGCTCGAACTGGCGACGCCAGTCTGAAACGCCTTCGCTTGCGGGCAGGTATCATTCCGTTCCCGACCACCCGCACAGGAGTTTCGCCATGGGACTGATGGACTTCATCAAGAAACAGTTCATTGACATTCTTCAGTGGACCGAAGACTCCGACGGAACCCTGGCCTGGCGCTTCCCCATGGCCGACATGGAGATCCAGTACGGCGCATCGCTCACGGTGCGTGAGTCGCAGATGGCGGTGTTCGTCAACGAGGGCAAAGTGGCCGACGTGTTCGGCCCCGGCACCTACAAGCTCACCACCCAGACCATTCCGGTACTCACCTACCTGAAGAATTGGGACAAGCTGTTCGAGTCCCCGTTCAAGAGCGACGTGTACTTCTTCAGCACGCGCCAGCAGGTCGACCAGAAGTGGGGCACGCCCCAGCCCATCACCATCCGCGACGCCGATTTTGGTGCCATCCGGCTGCGCGCCTTCGGCAACTACAGCTTTCGCGTCGCCGACCCGCGACTCTTTCACACCGAGATTTCGGGCACGCGCGAACGCTACAGCGTGAGCGATCTGGACGGCCAGTTGCGCGGCCTGGTGTTGCAGAACATCAGCAACGCGATTGCCTCCAGCGGCATCCCCTTCCTGGACCTGGCGTCGAACCAGCTGATCTTCGCCCAGGCCCTGACGACGCAGCTCGCGCCCGAGTTCGCCAAGATCGGCCTCAAGCTCGAAGTGATGACGGTGCAGAACGTCTCCTTGCCGGAAGAGCTGCAGAAGATCCTCGATCAGAAGATCGGCATGGGCATGGTCGGCAACGACATGGGCAAGTTCATGCAGTACCAGACCGCGCAGGCCATCCCCAAGTTCGCCGAAGGCGCAGGATCGGGCGGCGGCATCGCCGGTAACGCCATGGGCCTGGGCGCCGGCGTGGCGCTGGGCCAGGTGTTGGCGCAAAACCTGTCGGCCGGTCTGCAGGGCGGCCATGCTGCTGCGGCACCAGCGGCCGCCGGCGTGAAGGCCGAAGATGTGATGGCGACGCTGGAAAAGCTCGGCGAGGTCAAGAGCAAGGGGATATTGACGCAGGAAGAGTTCGATGCGAAGAAGGCCGAACTTCTGAAGAAGCTGGTCTAGACTTTCACCTCCCAATCCACTGGCATGGTTGCGGAAAACCTCCTGCATTCTGCGCTGCGCACAGGTCTTCAATCCTTGCGATTCATTCCTTTTTTTCCCCCACTCACGCCCCCCCGCCCCTCTCCCGCCCCGCCGGGCGGAAGAGGGGAGCCCCATGTGGCCGCGTGTGGAAGTCGCTCAGTGCACGCGCCACGGCACGCTGCAGACGTGAACCAATATTTAGCAATTGTTCGAGGTGCCAACGACGCCTTTCAGTCCAGCGGTACAACGGGCACACCTTGCACGCACTACCTTAAAAGACGTGGCCGGTCCTGCGAATTTGCGGGACAGACCGCAGCTACGCGAAGCGAGCCAGCTCTGTCCTCAACTGAACGGAGCTTTCCGCCCCGGTGGGGGTGGAAAGGGGCGGGGGGAATAGGGGGGGTAAAAAAAGAAAAAAGTTACTCCAACCCAGCGCAAGAGACGGGAATAGCAAAGGGGTACCCCCTTGGCGACTGACGCAGCGCAACGGGCCTACAGAGCCCCCTGCCCCGGTTGCGGCGCGCCGGTGGAGTTCCGCAGCGCGCAGTCCACGCATGCGGTGTGCGCCTATTGCCAGAGCACGGTGCTGCGTAGCGGCGACAAGTTGTCGCGCATCGGCAAGATGGCCGAGCTGTTCGACGACCACAGCCCGCTGCAGCTTTTAGCGTCCGGCCAGTGGGGCGGCCAGGGCTTCACGCTGGTGGGGCGGCTGCAGTACAAATACCGCGACGGCAGCTGGACCGAATGGCACGCGTTGCGCGATGACGGCTCAAGCGCCTGGCTGAGCGAGGACAACGGCGCCTACGTCTTCACCCTGCCGGTTCCAGCGCAGCGCGAACTGCCCACGGCCGAGCGCTTTCGCGTCGGCGCCACGACGGCCATCAATGGCAAAGACTTCAGCGTCGCGTCCAACGAGACGGTGGCGCTGATCTCGGCCCAGGGTGAGTTGCCGCGACTGCCGGCGCTGGGCCAGGAATTCTCCATGGTGGAGCTGCGCAGCGCCCAGGGCGAAGTGCTGAGCGTGGATTACGGCGCGGCCCTTGCAGGCGGCGCGCCGGCGCTGTCGCTGGGCAAATCGGTGTTGCTCGAAGAGCTCAAGCTCACCGGCCTGCGCGATGAAGTGGCCAGCGAAGAGAAGGGCCAGCAATTCGCCTGCCCCAACTGCGGTGCGTCGGTGCAGGTCGTCCTGAGCAGCAGCAAGAGCATCACCTGCGGCGCCTGCCACAGCCTCATCGACCTGTCGCAGGGCGTGGGCGGGCAACTGCAGCACGCGCTGCAGGACGAGCCCGTAGTGCCGCTGATCCCACTGGGCAGCCAGGGCCAACTGCAGGGTGCAAGCTGGCAGGTGGTGGGCTTTCAGCATCGCGTAGGCAAGGCGCCGGGCGATGACGAATCCTTCGGCTGGGACGAATACCTGCTGTTCAACCAGAAACGCGGCTTCAGCTTTCTGGTCGACTCACAGGACGGCTGGAGCCTGGTCAAACCCACGACCGGCGCGCCCACCATGTCCGGCAGCGGTGCGCAGAGCGCCAGCTACCTGGGGACGCGTTACCAGCTGAAAGACACTTACACGGCGCAGACCACCTATGTCCAGGGCGAGTTCTACTGGCGTGTGGAGCGCGGCCAGACCACGCAAAACCGCGACTTCGTGAACGGGAAAAACCTGCTCTCGCTGGAACAGACGCCCACCGAAATCACCTGGTCCAGCGGCAACATGATGGACAGCGCCTTGGTCGTGAAAGCGTTCGGGCTCGAGGACAAGAAGGACATGCTGCAGCGCAGCGATGTCGCGCCCTTCAGCGCGGCAAGCAGCATGAGCCTGCGCGCTGTCCTGATCGCGGTGATCGTGGTGCTGGTGCTGATCGTGCTGCTGAGCCGCTGCTCGTCCAGCCCCTGCGACCCGGCAACGCAGAACTGTTCGTCTTCATCCTACGGATCGCGCAGTTCCGGCGGCTCCTTTGGCGGATCGTCCAGCGGCGGGGGGCACAAATGACGACTTCCGAGCACATCACCCGTCGTTGCAGCCGTCATTGCGAGCGCAGCGTGGCAATCCAGGTCTTCAGTGGTATGCCACCATGGATTGCCACGTCGTCAAGGCTCCTCGCAATGACGGGAACGCGTCAATCCACCGCCGGCCGCGAATTCCGGCAAGATCCACCTAACTTTGAACGGAGACCACATCATGGGACTTGAATGGCTGAAACCCGGCGTCTTTATTGGCTCCATCCTGTTCGCGCTGATCGGCGTGATCGTGTTCTGGCTGTGCTTTGTCATCATCGACAAGCTCACGCCCTACAAACTGTGGCACGAACTGGTGGAGAAGCAGAACGTGGCGCTGGCCATCGTCGTGGGGGCCATGAGCCTGGGCATCTCCATCATTGTCGCTGCCGCCGTGCACGGCTAGTTTCCCCGCTTCTTTGAAACCCGTTCCCGACGCGAAACCGCGTCCGCTCGAAGTCGCGCTGCTGGCCAGCGTGTTCGTGGTCGCTGCCTGCGGGCTGATCTACGAACTCGCCGCAGGCGCCGTGGCGTCCTACCTGCTGGGCGACTCGATCCTGCAGTTCTCCACCGTGATCGGCGCCTACCTGTTCGCCATGGGACTGGGCTCGTATTTTTCGCGTTTCTTCGAGCGCCAGTTGCCGGCGCACTTTCTGCGCATCGAGCTGCTGGTGGCGCTGTTCGGTGGCGGCCTGCCGGCCCTGCTGTTCCTTGCCAACGGTTACCTGCCCGGGGCCTTTCGCTTTCTGCTCTACGCCATGGTGCTGATCGTCGGCATTCTGGTGGGTTTGGAGATTCCGCTGGTGATGCGCATCCTGCGGCGCAACGTGGCCTTCAAGGACCTGGTCTCGCAGGTGCTGACCTTCGACTACCTGGGTGCGCTGGCCGTGTCCGTAGCCTTCCCGTTGCTGCTCGTGCCCCAGCTCGGGCTGATCCGCACAGGGCTGCTGTTCGGCCTGATGAACGCCGCCGTGGCGCTCTGGGCGCTGTGGCTTTTCCGCTTTGAGCTGCGCCGCTTCAAGGCCCACGCCGCCGCCTGCGCGTTGACGCTGCTGGCGCTGGGCGCAGCCTTTTCCGCAGCCGATCACATCACCACCCTGGCCGAAGACAAGTTCTACCAGGACCGCGTGGTCTTCACCTCGGACTCGCAATACCAGCGCATCGTCGTGACGCAGGGCAAGGCCGGGCATCGCCTGTTCCTGAACGGCAACCTGCAGTTTGCCGAGCGCGACGAATACCGCTACCACGAGGCCCTGGTGCACCCGGCCATGGCGGCGCATGGCGCGGTGAAACGCGTGGCCGTGCTGGGCGGGGGCGACGGCATGGCGGTGCGCGAGGTGCTCAAGTACCCGGGCGTGGAAAGCGTGACGCTGGTGGAACTGGATCCGGCCATGACAAGGCTGTTCTCGCAGCAGCCGGCGCTGGTCGCGCTCAATGGCGGCGCGCTGAATTCGCCCAAGGTGAAGATCGTCAACACCGACGCCTTCAAGTGGCTGGAACAGGGCAGCGACGTGTTCGACATCATCATCGTCGACTTCCCCGATCCGACGAATTTTTCCATCGGCAAGCTGTACTCGAACTCCTTCTACGGCCTGCTCGATCAGCGCCTGTCGGCCAGCGGCTACGCCGTGATTCAGACCACCTCGCCGCTGGTGGCGCGCCAGAGTTTCTGGACCGTGGTGCAGACCATCGAATCGACAGGCCTGCAGACCGCGCCCTACCACGCCCATGTGCCCAGCTTTGGCGAATGGGGCTATGTGATCGCCAGTCGCAGGCCCTGGCGGCAACCCACTGCGTTGCCGCCGGGACTGCGCTTTCTGGATTTGAAGTCGCTGCCGCTGCTGTTCGACTTTCCGCTCGACATGGCGCGCGTGCTGGCCGAGGTGAACCGGCTGTCGAACCAGGTGCTGGTGACGACGTACGAAGCCGAATGGGGACGAGTGAGCCATCCATGACCGGTGAAGTCGTCATTGCGAGGAGCGCCAGCGACGCGGCAATCCACGCGTTCTTGGGCGCCGGATGAAACGCCGCCACTTCCTCGCCGCCAGCGCCCTGCCCCTTCTCGGCTGTGACAACGCGCGTGAAATCCAGGGCGGCTTTGCGGGCGTCAGTGTGGAACGCGGCCATCTGCTGCGCGATCGCAAGGACTGGCCGGCGCCCAGCACGACGCGGCGCACGCGCGTGCTCATCGCCGGCGGCGGGGTCGCGGGTCTGGCTGCGGCGCGCGCGCTGCGGCTG
This sequence comes from uncultured beta proteobacterium, assembly GCA_903830985.1. Taxonomy (GTDB): domain Bacteria; phylum Pseudomonadota; class Gammaproteobacteria; order Burkholderiales; family Burkholderiaceae_C; genus CAIKVZ01. The sequence goes on along the minus strand of CAIKVZ010000219.1, from coordinate 12,875 downwards.
CGCGGCATGGCCAATTTTTCCCTGCTGGAACTGGAAGACAGCGCCGGCGGCAACGCCCGCGCCACGCAAGTGAATGGCCTGCCCTGCCCCATGGGCGCGCACTACCTGCCGGTGCCGGGGGACGACGCGCCGCAGCTGCAGGATTTATTGGAAGAGTTGGGGCTGCGCCGGCGGGTGTCCGGGCGCTGGCAGTGGGACGCGCGCCATCTGTGCCACAGCCCGCAGGAGCGCCTGTTCTTTCAGGGCGCCTGGCAGGAAGGGCTGCTGCCGCTGCAGGGCGTGTCCCCGCAGACGCTGGATCAGTACCGGAAATTTTCCGTTCTGGTGGAGCAGTTACGCCGCGCCGCGCACTGGGTCATCCCGGTGACGAGCCGTCACGCCGACGCGGTGCAACTGCAACTCGACGCTGTGCCGTTTCAGGGCTGGCTGGAGCAGCAGGGCTTGACCGATCCGCAGCTGCGCTGGTACCTGGACTACTGCTGCCGCGACGACTACGGCGCAGGGCTGGCGATGGTGTCGGCCTGGGCCGGCATCCATTACTTTGCCAGCCGCCATGGCTTTCACGTCCCCGGGGACGAGGCCGGCGAACGCGAAGGCGTCCTCACTTGGCCCGAAGGCAACGCCTGGCTCACGCAACGCCTGGCCGCGCCGCTGGCCGCCGCCGGCCAGTTGCACACCGGGCAGACCGTGCTGCGCATCGCGCAAACCAAACATGGCGTGGAAGTCGACGCTTTCGACAAGACCACGCAAAGTGTGCAGCGCTGGCAGGCTCAGCATTGCATCGTGGCACTGCCGGTCATGGTCGCGGTGCGCGTGCTGCAGGATCCACCAGCCCAGCTGCGTCAGTGTGCAGCAGCGCTGCGCTACGCGCCCTGGCTGGTCGCCAACGTCCATATCGATCGCCCGCTGCAGGACCGCCCCGGTGCAGCACCGAGTTGGGACAACGTGGTCTACGGCGCGGGGCCGGGCCTGCAAAGCCTGGGCTATGTCGACGCCGGCCACCAGAACCTGCAGCAGGTTCCGGGCGCCAGCGTGCTCAGCTGGTACCTGGCGCTGGGCGACTTGGCGCAGGGCCGTCGCCTGCTTCTGGAACAGCCCTGGACGCACTGGCGCGACACGCTGCTGGCCGACTTGGGCGAGGCCCATCCGGACCTGCGGCAACGCGTCACGCGCATGAGCATCACCCGCTACGGTCACGCCATGGCCATGCCGATCCCGGGAACACTGCGCCAACTGGGCGGCCATGCGCCGTTGACGAGCGATCGACTGAGCTTTGCCCACGCCGACTGGGCCGGTTATTCAATCTTTGAAGAGGCCTTCGCCCTGGGCCACGCAGCCGGCAATCGGACTGTTTGAAGTCGCCCGCCGCACCTTTCCGCTCGCGCCCAGCGGCGCAGCCATCCACAGCTGTCAAAATGACATTCATGCTCACTCGAAAGTCCCCATGATCCTGGAATACCGCAAAGCCTTTTGGGTCGCACTGCTCAGCCTGGCGCTGCTCTCGGCCAGTGCAGCCCTGTGGCTTTTCCCGCGCGCATTGCCGATGCTGCAGCTGCAGGTTAGCCTGTCACGGGACCAGGCGCTGGCAGCCGCGCAGGCCTTGCAGGAACAGCGCTTCACGGAACTGAACACCACGCGCGCCGTGGCGCGCTTCGACCACGACGGCGAACTGCAGAACTACATCGAACTCGAAGGCGGCGGGCTTGACGCTTACACCCGGCTGCTGGGTGAGCGCTTTGTCGCACCCTACTTCTGGACCGTACGGCGCTTCTCCGAATCGCAGGAAGACGAATTGAGCGTGCGCTTCACGCCCCAGGGCGATCCCTATGGTTTTGTGCGCAAGCTGCCGGAGAAAGCCCCGGGCGCGGCGCTGGACGAAGCAGCAGCGCGGGTGATTGCCGAAGCCGGTGCGCGAAGCCTGCTGGGCGACAGCCTGTGGGCCGCCTACGTGCCGCTCACGGCCTCCAACGTGACACGCCCCGGCGCGCGCGTGGACCACAGCTTTGTCTACGAACACGGAACTGAAAAACGCGGTGACGCGCGCTTTCGGCTCAAGCTGGTCGTGGCTGGCGACCGGCTGGTGGAAGTCACGCCCTATGCCTTCGTGCCCCAGGCTTTTACCCAGCGCTTCGCCCAGCTGCGCACCGGCAACGAGAGCATCGCCAAGGCCGCCAACATCGCGCTGTTCAGCCTCTTCGGCCTGGGCGGACTGTTCGGTGGCTGGCTCTGGCTGGCGCGACACGGCGCCCTGGCATGGCGCCCTGCACTGGTCTGTGCGGGCATGGTCGGTGCCCTGGCCGCAGCAGCTTTGCTGTCCAACCTCCCCATGAGCTGGTTTGGCTACGCCACCACCGACTCGGCCAACAACTTTCTGCTGCGTCAGGCTGCCATGGCTGCAGCGGCGGCAGTGGCAACGACGCTGGCGCTGGGCCTGGTGTTTGCCGTGGCCGAGGGCCTGAGCCGGCGCGCTTTTGCGCCACATCCCGCCTTGTTCAAACTGTGGAGCCTGGCCGCCGGCAGCAGCTGGCAGGTACTGGGCCGAACCCTGGGCGGCTATGCCTGGATGGCGATCGAGTTGCTGCTGGTGGCGGGCTTTTACCTGGTAGCACGAAACCAGTTCGACTGGTGGGTTCCTGCGGAAAGCCTGAGCGACCCGAACATCCTGTCAGCGTGGCGGCCGGCGCTGGAGCCCATCGCCCAAGCCCTGCAGGCCGGCACGTTGGAAGAAGCGCTGTTTCGCGCCGTGCCGCTGTCGGCCGCCGCCCTGCTGGGCGCCAGACTGGGCTGGCGGCGCAGCGCCATCGGCGTGGCCCTGGTGCTGCAAGCCCTGGTGTTTGCCGGGGCCCACGCCAACTACCCCGGACTGCCGAGCTACAGCCGCCTGGTCGAACTCTTTCTTCCGGCCCTGATCTGGGGCCTGATCTTTCTGCGCTACGGCCTGCTGCCCTGCATGCTGATGCACTTCACTTTCGACCTGACGCTGATGAGCCTGCCGCTGTTCGTTGCAAACGATCCACGCCTGTGGCTGGACCGCGGCCTGGTGATCCTGGCCGGCTTGGCGCCGCTGCTCATGGTGCTGCGGGCGCGCCTGCGCCAAGGCGGCTTCACGGAACTTCCAGAGACGCTGCGCCATGGCGAGACGATGCACGCCATCGCCGACGGGCCTGCCGTCGTCCCGGATGAAGCCCAGGTTGCAGCGATGGTCAGCGCTGCCGCGCCCGTGTGGCTGCGTCCTTTGCCGCTGACGATCGCGGCGCTCCTCGGCGCCGCGGCGCTGCTGCTGTGGCCCGCGCCGCAGATCAGCACCACGCCCTTCAGCCTCGACCATGCCGGCGCCGTGGCCCGCGCTGAAGCACTGCTGGCCGCACGTGGCGTGAAGCTCGACGCCGGCTGGAAACGACTGGCCGTGGTGCGCCCGGCAGCCACGGGCGACGAGAAATCCCTGCGTTTTGTCTGGCGCGAAGCCGGCCCCCTGGTGTTTGCACGACTGCTGGGCAGCGCCATCCAGCCACCGCACTGGCAAGTGCTGTTCAAGCACGCCAGCGGCCCCGTGGAAGAGCGCGCCGAAGTCTGGGAGGTGGCACTGAGCGGCCAGGGCACGGTGATGGCGTTGGAGCACCAGTTGCCTGAAGCCCGACCCGGCGCCCGGCTGAACCGCGAGCAGGCACAGGCCCTGGTGAGCGCCTTCATCGACGGCGACAAGGCGCTGGCGAACCGTCCCTGGACGCTGGCCTCGGTGCGTGAGGATGAGCGCCCGGCACGGCGCGACTGGAGCTTCGTCTGGGAAGACAAACAGGCGCTGAACGTCAGGGACGGCAGCGCCCGCCTGGCCGTGACGCTGCGCGGCGACGAACTGGCGGCCTGGCAATATGTCTTCGTTCCCGAAGCCTGGGAGCGCGAGCAGCAGCAGAAAGCGGCGGCAAAGACACCGTTCAAGATCGCCGCGGGAGTGGCAGCCGCAGCCCTGGTCTTGCTGATCCTGGGAACAGCGCTGCGCCAGGTGGTGCAAGGCACCCTGCATTGGCGCATGGGACTGACCTGGGCCGCGTTCTTTCTGGTGTCTTCCATGGCCGACTACGCGCTGAGCTATGACCACAAGGCCATGGCCTTCAACCCGGCGCAGGACTGGGACACCCAGGTGCTCACCAGTGTGGCCATGGCGGTGGCCGGCTTCCTGGTGAGCGCGGCGCTGATTGGCTTGCTGAGCATGCGCCTGCACCGGCTGCAGCGCCCGGGCAACGCCGAGGTCGGTCGTGACCTGCTGCGAGGCCTGGGTCTGGCGCTGTTCGTCAAGGGCGTGGCGGCGGGCTTGCAACACATGGTTCCAGAAAACAGCCCGTCCATGGCCGACGTCGGCGCCTGGGATTCTTTGCAGCCGCTGCTGGGCGCGGTGCTGCGCGGGCCCGGCAATGCTGCGGCACTGCTGGCGGGCGTGGCGCTGATGCTGGGCGCCGTGCACTTCGCGCGCACCAGAGGCCGCGCCTTGTTGCTGGGCGCGCTGGCCCTGATGCTGGCACTGGCTTCGATTCTGGCGGCGGAAGCGCTGCCGCGCGGCCTGGTGATGCTGCTGATAGCCCTCGTGCTGGCGTTGGTGCTGTGGGCGCTGGCCAGACGCCAGGAAGTGGGCGTGCTGATCGCCTTCTTTGCCCTGGCGCCGCTCACGACTCTGCCGCAGATGCTGAGTTTGCCGATCGTGAATGCGGCCACGCACGCGGCGCTCAGCTGCGTCGTGACCATCGCCTTGGCCTGGTGGACGCTGCGCCACGGGCGCAGCCTGGGGCGCGGCGGACCATAATCTGCCATGGTCAACCCTCCGCTTCCCCTCACGCACGCTGCCGCCACGGACAGCCGCGTGCATCAGCCCGCCAGCGCGCTCGCCGCAGGTCACACGCCCAGCGCCATCGTGGCCTACCTGGACCAGTATGTGGTGGGACAGGACGAGGCCAAGCGAACGCTGGCCGTGGTGGTGTACGCCCACTACAAAAAGCTGCTGAGCGCGCAGCGCCACGACGGGTCCATCGCCAAGAGCAATGTGCTGCTGGTGGGACCCACCGGCACCGGTAAGACGCTGTTGTGCCAGACCCTGTCCAACGCCATTGGCGTGCCCTTTGTCACGGCCGACGCCACCTCGCTGGCGCAGACACGCTACGTGAACGAGGAGATCGAGGCCATCCTGCTGCGCCTGCTCGGCAAGGCCGACGGCGACCTGGCCAGGGCGCAGCATGGCATTGTCTTCATCGACGAGATCGACAAGCTCAAATCGGCCAGCGGCCAGCTGCGCAGCACCTCGGGCGAAGGCGTGCAGCATGCGCTGCTCAAGATCATGGAAGGCTCGCTCGTCAAGCTGGGCGCCACGCAGGCCATCGACACCAGCAACATCCTGTTCATTTGCGGCGGCGCCTTCGTCGGCCTGGACAAGATCCGCAGCGGCAACCCGAACTACGGCTTCATCTCCATCGGCGACTCGGCCAACCAGAAGATCCTGGACAAGCTCAATGCGCGCATCAAGCCCACGGACCTGATCGAGTTCGGCCTCATCCCGGAGTTCACGGGACGCCTGCCGGTGATCGCCAACCTGCAGGACCTGTCGCGCGCGACCCTGGTACGCATCATGACCGAACCGAAAAACTCCATCTACCAGCAGTTTCGTGAAATCCTGCGGGACCAAGGCGCCAGCCTGGAGATCGCACCGCGCGTGTTCGTCGAGATTGCCGAGTTGGCGCTGGAATACAAGGTCGGCGCGCGCTCCTTGCGCGGCATCTTCGAGGAGATGATGACCCCCGTGCTCTACGCCGTGCCCGATCTGCCACAGGTGCGCCAGGTGGTGTTTGCCTCGCTGTTTACCAATCCGAAATTGCTTGACGCCAAGGGTGGCGAAGTGGTCAGCCCGGCGGCGTATTGATTTTGGGATTCCTTGGCTTCTCAGACCATGGCGTCGGAGCCGAAAAACGCCCCTCATCCCGGTGCGATATGCTCCCCGGATGACTACCGAAAACTTTATCCCCGGCAAAGACGCCTCGCTCGAATCCACCATCAACACCCTGCAAGCCAAGCTGCAGGCACTGGGTTTTCATATTGAGGAGAAATCCTGGCTCAATCCTGTGGACGGGATCTGGTCGGTGCACATCCGCGACCGCGATTGCCCGCTGCTCTTCACCAACGGCAAGGGCGCCACCCGCCTGGCCTGCCTGGCCAGCGCCCTGGGCGAGTTCTTCGAGCGCCTTTCGACCAACTATTTCTGGACCCATTACTACCTCGGCCCCGACGTGGCAGACCGCCATTTCGTCCATTACCCGCAGGAGCGCTGGTTTGCGCCCGAGGAAGACGGTGCCTGGCCGGCCGAGCTGCTCAACCCTGAACTGCACGCCTTCTACAACCCGGACAGCAGCATCGACGCCAGCGCGCTGATCGAGTTCAACTCCGGCAACGCCGAGCGCGGCATCTGCGCCATCCCCTATGTGCGCCAGCGCGACGGTGCGGTGACCTACTTCCCGGTGAACATCATCGGCAACCTGTACGTGAGCAACGGCATGTCGGCCGGCAACACGCAGGCCGAAGCGCGCGCGCAGGCCTTGTCGGAAATCTTCGAGCGCCACATCAAAGCGCGCATCATCAGCGAAGGCATCTGCCTGCCCGATGTGCCCGAGGACGTGATCGCACGCTACCCGCGTGTCGCCCGGGGCATTGCCGCGCTGCGCGCTGCGGGCTTCGGCATCCTGGTGAAGGACGCGTCGCTGGGCGGCCAGTATCCGGTGATGAACGTGACGCTGCTGCACCCAGAAGACCAAGGCTGCTTCGCCAGCTTTGGCGCGCACCCGCGCTTCGAGATCGCGCTGGAGCGAGCCCTGACCGAACTGCTGCAGGGCCGTGCCCTGGATTCGCTCGGCGGCTTCCCGGCACCCGGCTTCGACCTGGAAGAGGTGGCCAGTTCGACCAACATCGAGATCCATTTCGTCGACTCCAGCGGCGTGATCCACTGGAAGTTCCTGGGCGACGAGCCCGACTTCGCCTTCAGTGACTGGAACTTCTCCAACGCCACCGCTGAAGACTACGCCTGGGCCATAGACCGCATCCACAAGGATGGCCGCGAGATCTATATCGCCGACTTCACGCACCTGGGCGTTTACGCCTGCCGCATCCTGGTGCCCGGCATGTCGGAGATCTACCCCGTGGACGACCTGGACTTCGAGAACAACTCGGTGGGCAACGACATCCGCGAGCCGATCCTGAACCTCACGGATCTGGACGACGAGGAGTGCGCCGACCTGCTCGAAGCCTTGAACGAATCCTCGCTGGCAGACCAGCGTCCGGTGGCGGCGGTGATCGGCCTGGCGGCGGACAAGGACTCGTTCTGGGCCGACCTGCGCGTGGGCGAACTCAAGACCCTGCTGGCCCTGGCCGTGGGCGACGAGGCCGCCACGCTCGAGGGCTGCGACTGGATCAGCAACTTCGGCCAGATCAATGCACAACGTCGCAGCGTCTACGCCTGCATCGAGAGCCTGATCAAGCTCACCGACATGGGCGACACAGGTCCCTACCTGGACGCCCTGCGCCAACTCTATGGCGCAGGTGCCGTGGAACAGGCGCATGCGCTCATCATGCAGGCCGATCGCTTCATGGGTATCTCGGCGCCAGGACTGGCGCTCGAGGGCTGCGAAATGCACCACAAGCTGCTGGCGGCCTACGACAAGGTACACGCCCGCAGCTGAGCTGCAGACGCCCGGCGCGCACGCAGGCCCAGAGCATCCTGGCGCCTTCCTGGCGCCGGTTTTGCGTTATCGTGCGCCATGACCCACCCTGACGACAAGCCAGCGCCCGGCATCTACGTGCTGGCGGCGCACCCCGACATGCGCCACTCGCGCGTGAACCGCGCCCTGCTCGCTGCGGCGCAGCAAGCGCAGGCCGGTTCCCAGGCGCGCATCGTGGTGAACGACCTCTACGCCAGCTACCCTGACTACTACATCGACGTGGCGACCGAGCAGGCGCGCCTGAGCGCGGCACAATTGATCGTGCTGCTGCACCCGATTCACTGGTATTCCATGCCGCCGCTGCAAAAGCTCTGGCTGGACGAAGTGCTGAGCTTCGGCTGGGCCTACGGGCCTGGCGGCAGCAGCCTGGGCCATGCGCTGGCAGGCAAGGACCTGTGGCTGGTGGCAAGCACCGGTGGCGCAGAGGAGACCTACCACCCCCAGGGCTACAACCGCTACTTTTTCGACGCCTTCCTGCCGCCTTACGAACAAACCGCGGCCCTTTGCGGCATGCGCTTTCTGCCGCCACTGCTACTGCACGGTGCGCACAGTCAAACCCCTGACGAGATCGCCGCCCACGCCGAGATCTTCCGGGACCGGCTGCTGAGCTACCCGCAGTGGAGCGAGCTGGAAGAATTGGACGCGTGCCCGCAGTGCACCGTGCCGGCCGACGAACGCCCCAGACAAGGAGCCTGACATGGAACACGCACCCGGCTGGCTGAGCTTCAGCCTGATCTACCTGGGCGCGGCGGTGATCGTCGTTCCCCTGTCGCGCGCGCTGGGCCTGGGCGCCATCATCGGCTATCTGGCAGCCGGCATTGCCATCGGCCCCTGGGGACTGGGACTCATCAGCAACGTCGCCGACATCCTGCACTTTGCCGAGTTCGGCGTCGTGCTGATGCTGTTCCTGGTCGGACTGGAACTCGAGCCGAAACGCCTTTGGGCGCTGCGCCGGCCCATCTTCGGCTGGGGCAGCGCCCAGGTGCTGGCCTGCGCTGCGGCCCTGACCCTCGTGGCCCTGGCCGCGGGCGTTCCCTGGAAGGTGGCGCTGGTAGCGGCGCTGGGACTGGCGCTGTCGTCCACCGCCATCGCCCTGCAGGTCATGGGCGAGCGCAACCTGCTGCCCACGCCCGGCGGACAAAGCGGCTTTTCCATCCTGCTGTTCCAGGACGTGGCCGCCATCCCCATCCTGGCGCTGGTCCCCGTGCTGGGGCTGGCGGCAGATGAAGCCAGTACGGCGGGCAACACCGCGCTGGAAGCACTCAAGGTGCTCGGCGCCATTGGCGTCATCATCCTGGGCGGGCGTCTGCTGGTGCGCCCGGCACTGCGCTGGATCGCGCGCAGCAACACCCCGGAGATCTTCACCGCGGCGTCGCTGCTGCTGGTGGTGGCAATCTCGGCGCTGATGCAGGCGGTCGGCCTGTCGATGGCGCTGGGCGCTTTCCTGGCCGGTGTGCTGCTCGCCGAGAGCGAATACCGGCACGAGTTGGAGACCGACATCGAGCCCTTCAAAGGACTGCTGCTCGGCCTGTTCTTCATGGCCGTGGGCATGAGCATCGACTTTGGCGTGCTGGCCCAGTCCCCAGCCCTGGTGGCACTGATCGTGCTCGGCTTCCTGCTGGTCAAGGCGGCGGTGATCTTCGGGCTCGCCACGGCCATGAAGATCCCCTTGCAGGAGCGACCGGTGCTGACGCTGCTGCTGGCCCAGGGTGGTGAGTTCGCCTTTGTGGTGTTCCAGGCCGCCGCCGGCGCCAGGGTGTTCAGCCCGCAAATGGCATCGCTGCTGATCGGTGCGGTCGCAGTGTCCATGCTGCTGTCGCCGCTGCTGCTGGTGCTGGTGGACCGGCTGCTGCTGCCGCGCTTCGCGCGTCTGCCTGGCAAGACCCTGGACGAAATTTCCGAGCCGCAGGAGGCTCCGGTGATCGTCGCGGGGTTTGGTCGCTTCGGGCAAATTGTGGCGCGCCTGCTCAGCGCCCAGGGCATCGCCGTCACCGTGCTCGACCATGACGTGGAGATCATCGAACTGGCGCGCAGCGTGGGCTTTCAGGTGTTCTACGGCGACGCCTCGCGCCTCGACCTGCTGCGCATCGCCGGCGCCGAACGGGCACGCGTCATCGTGCTGGCGGTGGACGGCGTCGAGCAGTCGCTGGCCATGGCCGAACTGATCACAACGCATTTTCCGCAAGCCAAAATCGTGGCCCGGGCCCGAGACGTGGCGCACTGGAACCGGCTGCGCGCCTTGGGTGTGACCCTGGTCGAGCGCGAACTGTTCGAGGGCAGCTTGCGCACGGGCCGTGCGGTGCTGGAACTGCTGGGCCACGCGCCGCACGAAGCGCGCCAACTGGCGCAGCGCTTTCGCCTGCACAACCAGGCGCTGGTGGACAGGATGTACCCGCACTTCAAGGACCGCGACAAGATGCTCGCCGTGGTGCGTCAGGGGCGTGAGCAACTCGAGGCGCAACTGGCACAGGAACGCCAGGAGCAGCGCTCGCGGGCTCAGCCCAAGGGATGGGATTGAGCCGACCGACGGTTACAGCCGGGATTCGATGAAGGCGGCAAACACCCTGCCGATCTTCCTGTAACCGGCCGGAGTGAGGTGGATTTCATTCTCAAAATCATTGCTGACCCCGGTGCTTCCGACCATCGCGGGAACAATGCCGATGGCGGGATCCTGCGAGTCAAACACGAACACCCGCTGTGCCGGATCGGCCAGGCTCAGCAGCAGTGCAGCCAGACGCTGAAACAAGGCGTCTGCCACGGCTTGGCGCAGGCCCTGCGGCACCTGGTACAAGGTCAGCGCACGGTACAGCCAGGGACCCACGCGCGGGAACGGCGGGAGTCCGGCGGGCGCATTGCGCACGGTGACGCGGCTGTAGGTGTGCAGGAACAATGCCGCGCCCGGATTGAGCCCCCGATCGCGACGCCACACGAGGTCGGAAAAATTGGCACGCAGGTAGCCCGTGAACGCTCGCCAGCCGCCGGGGGAGACAAAGTCCTCGGGCAGGGCGTCGGGCCCAACTTCGTCAGGCCGCAACAGCAGACGCTGATGCGGGCCGGGCACATCGGGTGAAACCAGGCAGGCGTCGATCATGTCGTTGCCGCCGGCCGAGAGCAACAGAGCGTCCCACCAATAGCTCAGCCTGGGCGCGTCCAGCAGGCGCGTGAAATTGGCATCCCACCACATCTGGTGCATGTGCGACAGGGTGTCGCCCTGGCGCGCGCAGTTGATGACGAGATTGCGCTGCGCAAAGCCGTCGGTCATTCCGTAGAGCAAATTGCTCGTGGCCCAGGGCGGCATCTCGCCAATGGAAAACCAGGAATCCCCCTCCGCCAGAAACTTGTATCGGTAAGCGTTCAAATCCAGTTCCGGCAGATCCCACGGCTGTTTGATGCTGAGTGGCATGGCGTGTCCTTCACTGAAAGGTGAAGCGATCCCACCGCGGCGCGATGCCGAGCAGGAGGAAATCACTTCGACCGCAAAAGTATCACCTTTGGAACTTCTATTGACAACAACAAGTTGCAGTGCCCGACAACGTACCGTCCTGGTCCGGCTTATTGCGAGGCCAGTTTGAGCGAGCGAGTGGCAGATGCACAGCCACCGCAAATCGCGCGCTGCTTGTCGTGGCGTTCTGCCCTGCATCGGCCCGCAGCGTCCATGCGACGCCAGCAACGACCCAAGTGCGGCGAAAATCGAGCTTTGCCAACTCCGTCAGAAAGCCCATGGAAACCGTTGCAGTTCTGGATTTTGAGACTACCGGCCTGTCGCCTGCCATGGGGGACCGCGCCACCGAAATCGCCATTGCTCTGGTGCGCGATGGTCAGGTGGTCGACAGATTCCAAAGCCTGATGAACGCCGGCCGCTGGATTCCAGGTGAGGTGACGGCACTCACCGGCATCAGCAACGCCATGGTGGCCGCTGCGCCACCGGCGGCGAGCGTGATGCGCGAGGCCTGCAGCTTTGTCGGGAAAACACCGGTCGTTGCGCACAACGCTGCATTCGACAGGAAGTTCTGGGAGGCTGAACTGTTCAGGCTGTCCCTGGCATCGGTCAGCCCATTCGCCTGCACACTGCTGCTGGCGCGCAGGGTCTATCCGCAATCCATCAACCACCGCCTGTCCACGCTGGTCGAGTTGCTGGGGCTGCCCAGATCAGGGCGCGCCCACCGCGCCATGGTGGACGCGGAAATGACCAGCCACCTGTGGTGTCGCATCCAGCAGGATCTGAGAAAAACCTATGGACTGCGCTGTGTCGACCACGCTTTGCTGACACGACTGCAAAAGCTCCCGCGAGCAAAGGTGCAGACACACCTGCAGGCCTGCGTCTGACACGAATAGCCATATTGCCCACGCTCTGTGTCGGAGCGAGCAGTTTCCGCCCACATCGCAAGGCCACGGCAAATGCTGTTCAGCGCGAATTCGACGAAGTTGAGTTTTATCAAGATCGCACTGCAAGTCGACACTAGCCTCAAAAAAAGGACGCTGTGTCCGCAACACCGAGTTGCCCATGCGAGACCATCGAAAAAAACCATCAAGCACCCGTTCTCAACGCAAGAGGCGGCCACCGATTGCTTTGCCGATAGGTCAGGTGAATCTTGACGATGCTGCCGATGACGTTCACCGTGGGGAAGCGTCTTGCGACGAAGGCGAGTCAACGGAGCGGCCGGATGACTTCGCAGACGATGATTTTGGTGGAATCGAGACCGGCACCGACAGGGAGTCCGATTCCATCGAAACGCTGCCAGAACTGGAACGGGAGATAGGAATCGCGGATTGGATTGATCCGCAGACCGGCGAACCGGCAGAGGGACAATCTCCGCCGCACTTGAATGAAGAATGAAATCGGGTCCAGACTCCAAAGGAGATTTTTCAGCGCAGTATCCGATAGGAATTTACCCACCAGAATGGCGATCCCCGGAACATTTTTTCAGCAATTCACGCATGCTGTCTTCGGCGATTTTACGGGGCTCAAAGTCCACCTCAAAGAGCCAATCATTCAGTGCAAGAGAAAGCTCCCCAAGGGCATCCCGCAAATCCGCCAGCGCCGCACTGGCTTCCTTGATCGCGGCCTTATTGGCCTCCTGGGTGTCAGGATTTTTCATGAAGATAAATGCCTAGAAAAAACGACTT
>CAIKVZ010000218.1 GCA_903830985.1 uncultured beta proteobacterium | reverse complement strand
CGCCGTTGATGTCTTGCAGCATGCCGCCCTTGACGACCTTCTCGTGATCATTGCCATAGAGGTTCTGCATGACTTTCTGCGCCAAGCCGGGAATTTTGTGCTCGTATTGATTGCTGATGGATTCGACAACCATGTTGTAGCCTGCCGTGCGTGCCTCAGTCCGCTTCTGTTCCGCGGCCTTGGTGCGCAAACTCGCAGGCATCTCGGCGCCCTTCCTGTTGGTATGCAGGTTTTTGGTCACTGCATCATGGCGCAGCGCATGTTTGGTTTCTCCGCCGAACTTATGCAATACCTCGGAAAAATTGGGGGAACTACTCGTATTGAGGGACACTGCCATGGCGTATTCTCCGGTTGTCTTTTTGCTGTTCAGGCGCGGATCATGTGCGCATGCATCTGCTCGGATGACAGCGGCGCCTGCTGGCCAGCCGACGCCAGCACGAGGGCTCGCCAGCCGAGCGCAGCATCGTGAAAAGTTTGCAGGGCGCTGGTGAGTTGCGTCACGTCAATGGCGTGCGCCGAACGCTCAAAGAGAAACACGATGTTGCCGCCGTTGGCGTCCAGTGCCATGCGCCCTGCGCCGGTTTCGTTCCAGTGGTAGTTGTAGCGCAGCAGCAATTCGTACAGCGTGAAGCGGTCCCCCGCGGGTGGCGCGCCGAGTTCGCAACTCAGCACAAACGTCCCTTGTGCGGCCACAAAGTCCACCAGCAGCTCGGTGTCTTCGTCGATTTGCACCGACCACGTGGCCTTGCCCTGGTAGTAGGTGAGACTGAGCGGATCCAGCACCGGCCCCAGTTCCTCCATCAGCGCTTCAAATTGTTCAAGTTCCATCATGGCGATTCCTGTTGTCACCAGGATCAACCCGCTTTTTGAATGATGCCCTTGAGCGCGTCGCCCAATTCCTTGGTCAGCGTGCTCTGGATGTTGGTGGTCAGGGTCCACTTCTGCAGGTCGGTTTGCACCTGCAGCAGATCGCCCGAGGTGACGTTGTCGCCCTTGGCATTCAGGGCGGTGATTTTTGCGCCGAGCGAAGTTTCCGCCACAGACACGACCGCGGAGTTGAATGCGTTGATACTGTCAAAGGTTAAAGCCATGAGGTTCTCCTGGGGGTGTCAATCAAAGTAGTAGTGATTTCCGGCACAGGCCAGTTCGTCAATACCTGTTGCGCGGCTTGCACCGCAAGGTCTACGGCTTGCAGCACCGTAAATTCTTCTCTGCTCACACCGGCCTGCAGGCGCTGCCGCAGTTGCAGGGCCAGGGTGTCGAGTTGATTCAAATGGGCTTGCTGCAGCAAGGCGCCGTCGGGCTGGGCCAATCGGGCTTCCAGTTCGGTCAGGTGAGGGGTTTCCATCATGAGCTTGGTAACCGTTGGCGGCTTATCGTTCCACGACCACGCGTTGCGCGCGATCACCTTCGAACACCACCGAGGTCAGGTCAATCGACACCAGCCGCCAGCCCTGCGTGCGGCCGTCCCGCAGCAGCTTGACACCGCCGTCGATCACCACATAGGGCACCACACCACTCACCACCGATTGCAGACGAAAGGGCAGGGACGTCAGCGCTCTTGGCAGCTTTTGGGTTGCCGTCTTTGCTTGCACGGCGAGCTTGACACTGAACGGCAGCTTGTGTTTTCCCGCCACGCGGGCCAGCAATTGCTCCCAACGGGGCACGTCTTCCTGCTCCAGGCTGACGGTCATTTGCAGACGGCCTTCAATCCACTGACCATTGATCTCGGCCAGGTTGGCGCCACGCAGTTCTTGCAGCAGACCCTGGGCCAGGTCTTCGGGGGTCAACAGGGCCGACTCCAGCAGCACCAGCGCGGGCAGATCATTTTTCAGCCGGCCCAACAAGGCGCTGCGTTCCTCGCTGTCGCGCACCGTGCCTTCGATGCGAAAGTTTGCGCCCCCCATGTGCCGGGCAAGCAGGGGGCTGCTGAGGTCGCCCGACTGGCGGGCGATGGCCTCGCCCACCATGAGTTGCAGGTCCTGCTCGGTGGTCACGGTCAGCGCCGGTCGCGGGCTGAGGGTGGACAGGGCCAGCGCCAGCTTCTCGTATTCGTCCTCGCTGAGCAGGGCCGCGCGCACGCGGAACTTGCCGAGTGCGTCGGCCTCGCTGCCGACGCGCCCGGCCAACCCTTGCGCCTGGATGATGGCATCGATGGCAGACCGCGCGACCTGGGTCGCTGGCGCCTGTACCGTTCCCTTGGCCTGCG
>CAIKVZ010000217.1 GCA_903830985.1 uncultured beta proteobacterium | reverse complement strand
TCACGCTCGGGGAGATCGGGTAGGCGCTCACGCCCATCCAGACCGCACTGGTGTCGTGGCAGGCCGCGCAGCCACCGGTGATGCCGGTGTGGATCTGCACGCCCGTGGGTGCTGGCGTCTGGAACGCCGTTCCTGGCGCGGTTTTCGTCGCAGAAGCGGCAATCAGTCCCGTTGGCGTGGTGCCCAGGTGGCAGGTCTCGCAGGTGGTCGACGAGGGAATGTGCGCGTTCGCGCCAACTGGCGAGGTCGCCGGCATGCCCACGATCTGCGCGATGCCGGCAAAGCTGGCGCTCGTGCCGCTGGGGACGTGGCAGGCAACGCAGTTGCTGGTGATGCCGGTGTGGCTCATCAGCGACCCGCTGAACTTGGCGCCGTTCACCACCGGCAGGCTGGCGATGCTGGAGCCTGAGCCAACGTGGCAAGTCTCGCAAGCGCCCGTGGTCGGTATGTGGTTGGCCGGCAGACCGACAATGGAGAAGTTGGCCGCGGGAATGGCGAAGCTCGGAGCTGCCGCACCGTGGCACTGGGCACAGTTGTTGGTCGTGCTCGGCGCGTTGGCGTGAATCGCCGTCATGGTCGGCATCACGGCGTAGTCGGTCGAGGTGTGGCACGCCGTGCACTGCGCCGCGGCAGCGGTCGGGATGTGATTCGCCGGTTTGTCCTGGCCCGAGAAATAAGTCGTACCACTGTGGCACTGCGAGCAGTCGCCAGCGCTGGGGTGCGTCGCATCGGCCACGTTGTAGGTGCCGGCGGCTGAACTGGGCCGCGATTGGAAGCCACGGTATTGCGCACCGGTGGTCTTCACACTTGGAGAAATCGGGTAGGTGTTCACGCCCATCCAGACCGCGCTGGTGTCGTGGCATGCCGAGCAGCCGCCCGTGATGCCGGTGTGGATCTGCACGCCCGTGGGCGCTGGCGTCTGGAACGCCGTGCCCGGCGCGGTCTTGGATGACGATGCGGCGATCAATCCGGTCGGGGTGGTGGCCAGGTGACAGGTTTCGCAGGTCGTTGACGACGGGATGTGCGCGTTCGCGCCCATGGGCGAGGTCGCCGGCATGCCCACGATCTGCGCGATGCCGGCAAAGCTGGCGCTCGTGCCGCTGGGCACGTGGCAGGCCACACAGTTGCTGGTGATGCCGGTATGGCTCATCAGCGAACCGCTGAATCGCGCACCATTGACTACCGGCAGGCTGGCGATGCTGGAGCCCGCACCCACGTGACAGGTCTCGCAAGACGCAGTGGTCGGCAGGTGGTTGCCCGGCAGTCCTTGAATAGAGAAGCCCGCTGCGGGTATCGCAAAGCTCGCAGCGGCTGCGCCGTGGCACTGCGCGCAATTGCTTGTCGTGCTCGGCGCATTCGCGTGAATCGCCGTCAGTGTCGGCATTGCGGCGTAGTCGCTCGAGGTGTGGCAGGAATTGCACTGCGCCGCAGCCGATGTCGGGATGTGGTTCGCCGGCTTGTCCTGCCCGGTGAAGTAATTGGTACCGCTGTGGCACTGCGAGCAGTCGCCGGTGCTGGGGTGTGCCGCATCGGCCACGCTGTAGGCGCCGGCCGCCGCCTTGGGCCTTGTCTGGAAGCCCGTGTACTGGGCACCCGTGGTCAGCACGCTGGGCGCGATCGGGTAGGCATTCACGCCCATCCAGACGAAGTTGGTGTCGTGGCAGCCGGAGCAGCCGCCCGTGATCCCGGTGTGGATCTGCGTCGTCGTGGGCGCAGGTGACTGAAATGCCGTACCCGGAGCCGACTTGCTGGCCGACGCTGCGATCAGGCCAGAAGGCGTCGTCGCCAGGTGACAGGTTTCGCAGGATGTGGTCGACGGGATATGCGCACCCACGCCTGACGGCGAGGTCGGTGGCATGACGACGATCTGGCTCACGCCGACAAAACTGCCACCGGTAATGCTGGGTCCATGGCAGGCAATGCAGTTGCTGGTGATGCCGGCGTGACTCATCAGCGACCCGCTGAAGCGGGCGCCATTGGCCACCGGCAGGCTGATCACGCTGGAGCCGGCGCCGACGTGGCAGCTCTCGCAGGCCGTGGTGATCGGCAGGTGGTTGGCCGGCGGTCCAACAATGAGGAAGTTCGCGCCCGGAATGGCAAAGCCCGCGACCACATTCGCGCCGTGGCACTGCGCGCAATTGCCCGTCGTGCTCGGCGCGTTGGCGTGGATGTTGGCCAGTGTGGGCAGGGCCGAGTAATCGCTGGAGGTGTGGCAGGCCGAGCACTGGGCCGTGGCCGCGGTGGGGATGTGGTTTGCCGGCTTGTCCTGGCCGGTGAAGTAGTTGACGCCGCTGTGGCACTGCGAGCAGTCGCCGGCGCTGGGGTGCGCCGCATCGGCCACGCTGTAGGTTCCGGCAGCCGCCTTGGGCCTTGTCTGGAAGCCCGTGTACTGCGCGCCAGTGGTCAGGTTCGTGGGCGCAATCGGGTAGGCGCTCACGCCCATCCAGACGAAATTCGTGTCGTGGCAGGCCGAGCAACCGCCGCTGATACCGGTGTGAATCTGCGCCGTGGTGGGCGCCGGCGTGGCAAAGGCCGTGCCGGGTGCGCTCTTGCTGGCGGAAGCTGGCACGGTGCCGGCAGGCGTGGAGCCCAGGTGGCAGGTCTCGCAGACGGTCGACGAAGGCATGTGCGAGCTCGTCCCCATGGGCGAGGTCGCCGGCATGACCACGATCTGCGTCACACCCGCGAAGCTGCTGCCCGTGATGCTGGGGCCATGACAGGCCTGGCAGTTGCTGGTGATGCCGGTGTGACTCATGCTGGAGCCGCTGAACTTCGCGCCATTGCCCACAGGCAAGCTGGCCACGCTGGAGCCCGCACCGACGTGGCAGGTCTCGCAGGCCGTGGTGATCGGCAGGTGGTTGGCCGGTGGTCCAACAATGAGGAAGTTCGCGCCGGGGATGGCAAAGCCCGCGACCACGTTGGCCGCATGGCACTGCGCGCAGTTGCCCGTCGTGCTCGGCGCGTTGGCGTGGATGTTGGCCAGTGTCGGCAGGGCCGAGTAATCGCTGGAGGTGTGGCAGGCCGAGCACTGCGCCGTCGCTGCGGTGGGGATGTGGTTCGCCGGCTTGTCCTGCCCGGTGAAGTAGTTGACGCCGCTGTGGCACTGCGAACAGTCGCCAGCAGCGGGGTGCGCCTGGTCGGCCACGCTGTAGGTGCCGGCCACTGCCTTGGGCCTTGTCTGGAAGCCGGTGTACTGGGCACCGGTGGTCAGGTTCGTGGGCGCAATCGGATAGGCGCTCACGCCCATCCAGACGAAATTCGTGTCGTGGCAAGCCGAGCAGCCGCCGGTGATGCCGGTGTGGATCTGCGTCGTCGTGGGCGCCGGCGTGGCAAAGGCCGTTCCGGGTGCTGACTTGCTGGCCGAGGCCGACACAAGGTCGGTCGGCGTGCTGGCCAAGTGACAGGTCTCGCAGGTGGTCGACGAGGGGATGTGCGCGCCAGCACCCATGGGCGAAGTCGCCGGCATGACCACGATCTTGCTGATGCCTGTGAAACTGGAACCGGTGATGCTCGGGCCGTGGCAGGCCTGGCAGTTGCTGGTGATGCCGGTGTGGCTCATGAGCGAATTGCTGAATTTGGCGCCGTCGCCCACGGGCAGGCTGGCCACACTGGAGCCGGAACCGACGTGGCAGGTTTCGCACGCGCCCGTGCTCGGGATGTGGTTGGCCGGCGGCCCAACGATCAGGAAGTTGGCCGCCGGAATGGCAAAACCCGCCACCACATTGGCACCATGGCACTGCGCGCAGTTGCCGGTGGTGCTGGGGGCGTTGGCGTGGATATTGGCCAGCGTCGGCATGACGGCGTAATCGCTGGAGGTATGGCAGGCCGCGCATTGGGCCGTAGCCGAAGTCGGTATGTGATTCGCCGGCTTGTCCTGGCCGCTGAAGTAGCTGGTGCCGCTATGGCACTGCGAGCAATCGCCAAGGTTAGGGTGCGCGGCATCGGCCACGCTGTAGGTTCCGGCTGCCGCCTTGGGCCTAGTCTGGAAGCCCCGGTACTGCGCGCCCGTGCTCATGATGCCCGGCGCAATCGGGTAGGCGCTCACGCCCATCCAGACCGCGTTGGTGTCGTGGCAGGCCGAGCAGCCGGCGGTGATGCCGGTGTGGATCTGCGCTCCCGTGGGCGCGGGTGTGGCAAAGGCCGTGCCGGGTGCTGACTTGCTGGCCGAGGCCGGCACCAGACCTGCAGGAGTGCTGCCCAGATGGCAGGTCTCGCAAGGCGTGGTTGACGGGATGTGCGCGGCCGCGCCCATGGGCGATGTCGGCGGCATGACCACGATCTGCGTCACGCCGGCAAAGCTGCCACCCGTGATGCTGGGTCCGTGGCAGGCAATGCAGTTGGTGGCGATACCCGTGTGGCTCATCAGGGAGGCGCTGAACTTGGCACCGTTGGCCACTGGCAGGCTGACCACGCTGGAGCCGGCGCCGACGTGGCAGGTCTCGCAGCCCGTGGTGATCGGCAGGTGGTTGGCCGGCGGCCCAACAATGAGGAAATTGGCTGCGGGAATGGCGAATCCCGCGACCACACTGGCGGCGTGGCACTGGGCGCAATTGCCCGTGCTGCTGGGTGCGTTGCCGTGGATGTTGGCCAACGTGGGCATCGCCGCGAAGTCGGTGGAGGTATGGCATGCCGAGCACTGGGCCGTGGCTGCGGTGGGGATGTGGTTGCCGGGCTTGACTTCGGCCGCGAAGTAATTGGTTCCGGCGTGGCATTCAGAGCAGTCGCCCGTACTCGGGTGCGCCGCATCGGCCACGCTGAAGGTCCCGGCAGCCGTCTTGGGTCGGGTCTGAAAGCCGGTGTACTGGGCGCCACTGGACAACACGCTGGGCGCAATCGGATACGCCGTGACGCCCATCCAGACGAAGTTGGTGTCATGGCAGGCCGAGCAGCCACCGGTGATGCCGGTGTGGATCTGCGCGCCCGTGGGCGCGGGTGTGGCAAACAGCGTACCCGGCGCGCTCTTGCTCGCCGAAGCCGGCACCAGACCTGCAGGTGTAGTAGCCAGGTGGCAGGTTTCGCACGTGGTCGACGACGGGATGTGCGCATTTGCGCCCATGGGCGCAGTCGCCGGCATGACCACGATCTTGCTGATGCCTGTGAAACTGCTGGCCGTGATGGACGGGCCGTGGCAGGCCTCGCAATTGGAGGTGATGCCGGTGTGGCTCATGGCCGAACCGCTGAACTTGGCGCCATTGCCCACTGGCATGCTGGCCATGCTGGAGCCTGGTCCCACGTGGCAGGTCTCGCAGGCGGCGCTGGTCGGGATGTGGTTGGCCGGCGGCGCCACGATGGCGAAATTGCTGGCCGGTACGGCAAAGCTGGCCGCCGCGCTGACGGAGTGACATTGCGCGCAATTGGCGCTGGTGCTCGGCGCATTGGCGTGGATGTTGGCCAGGGTCGGCATGACCTTGAAGTCATTCACCGTGTGGCAGGCCGAGCACAGCGCGGCGTTCGACGTCGGAATGTGGTTCGCCGGCTTGGACTCTTCGATCGAGAAGTAGACGGTGCCGGTATGGCACTGTGAACAGTCGCCCGTGCTCGGGTGACCGGCGTCGGCCACGTTGAAACTGCCTCCCGCGGCGGTGGGTCGCGTCTGGAAACCCTTGTACTGTGCCTTGACGATGAGCGTGCTGGGAGTGATGGGATAGGCGTTCACGCCCATCCAGGAGAAGTTGGTTTCGTGGCAGTTGGAGCAGCCACCGGTGACGCCGGCGTGGATCTGCACGCCCGTCGGTGCAGGCGTGGCGAAACCGCTGCCCGGTGCGCTGCGGCTGGCATTGCCCTCGATCAGGCCGACCGGCATTGAAGCCAGGTGGCAGCTTTCGCAAACGATCGACGAGGGGATGTGCGAGCTCGGGCCTGCGGGCGAGGTCGGCGGCATGACAATGATGCTGCTGATGCCGGCGAAAGTCCCGCCGGAGATCGATGGGCCGTGGCAATCGGCGCAACCGCTGGTCATCCCCGTGTGGTCCATCTTGCCACCGGAAAAACTCGTGAAGTCGTTCAGCGTCGAGTTGACGTGACAGCTACCGCACTGGGCCGGGTTGCTGCGTGGCACGTGGTTGGCCGGCATGCCGGTGGCAGATGAACCGTTGTGGCAGGTGGCGCAAGTGCTGGTGTCGCCACCCAGCGAGGTATGAGGGAAACGATTGATGGGCAGGAAGGCCAACGAAGTGTGGCAGGCGTCGCAAGACAGGGTCGTGGCGATGTGTTTTTGCGACTTGCCCTTGGCGCGGATACCGTCGTGGCAGCTGCCGCAGGAGCCCTGTCCCACGGCCGAGTGGCTGAACACCACAGCAGAAAAGGAGCTCACGTTGTGGCAGGTGTCGCAAGTGCCCGTGATCTGGATGTGCTTGTAGGGCATGGCCATGGCGCCGCGCTGGTTGTTCACGGCGTGACAACCAGCGCAATCCTTGGGCGTGGATTTGAAGATGCCCTTGATGTGGCAGGTCTCGCAGCGCACCTGTTCGTGCGAACCGAGCAGCGGAAAGGCGGTGGCGGCATGGTCGAAGCTGCCGCCCTGTGCTCTGGCGGACAGCGGATTCAGCAACAAGCACAGGCTCATCAGCACGAGGGCCAGCGCGCAGATTTTGCGACAGGCCCTTTCCAGTTGGCTGGGGTTTTTCATGATGGTGACCTAGGTAGGAACTGGGACAAGCGAAGCGAAGCGTAGTCTGGCAAGACCATCGATTTGGAACCGACGCTGCCCTCCGGGCGACCGGTTTTTCGCTTCAACAATTTGAATGAAGACGTGACATGGCATTGTTGACACTGCCGGCCGAAACCACCTTCGTGAATGTCGTCTTTCGCGTGACAATTGAAACAGTTTGTTGGCGCCACCACCTTTGACTCGGTGGGCGTGCTGTGACACAGGGCGCAGGACTTGCCTTTGTGCTTGCCATCCAGCACAAATTTTGTCCGTACGTCGTGGTCATAGTTCCAGTCTTTCCAACTGCGGGCGTTGTGGCATTGGCCGCACTCCGGTCCCAGGGCTTTCTTGTGCTTGTCTTCCTTGACGTGACAGGCCACGCAGGCAATCTTGGCGTCCTTGTAACGGGCTCCCGTGTGGCACTTGGCGCAGGCCAGTGGTCCATGTTTTCCAAGCAGCGGGAAGCGCGTCATACCATGGTCAAATTGCGGTACTTTCCAGTTCATGTCGGTGTGGCACTTCTCGCACTTTTGGCCCTGCTGCCCTTCGTGTTTGTCGTCTTTTTTGTGGCAATTCAGGCAATCCTGTGGAGTTTTCCGAAAGCTTGACAGGTCTTTGTGACAGGCCTCGCACTTCACCGTAGTCTTGGCATGGGCATTGCGCAAGGGGAACTTCGTCTTGTCGTGGCTGAAGCGCCCCTCGGTGGCTTTCCACTCTTTTTCGATGTGGCACTCGCCGCATTTTTCGCCCAGGTTGGCCTGGTGCTTGTCGTCCTTCTTGTGGCAGCTGAAGCAATCCTTGGCCGCCTCCTTGAACATGGCGCTCTTGTGACACTCCTTGCATTCGACCTTGGCGTGCTTGCCCAGCAGCGGGAAAACAGACTTTTCGTGGTCGAACTTGGGCGACTCTTTCCAGTTCTTTTCCGTGTGGCAGTTGCCACACTCCTTACCCAATGACTCCTTGTGCTTGTCGTCCTTCTTGTGGCAGGCGTAGCAATCGTGGCTGAGCTTGGGCGGCTGGTAGAGCTTGCCGCCGTGGCAGTCGGCGCACTTGGTGCTGTGGTGTTTGCCGCGCAGGCTGAACTTGGTGTCGGTGTCGTGGTCGAAAGTCACGCTCTTCCAGGCCTTGGTGCCGTGGCAACTTTCACATTTTTCGCCGAACTGGCCTTTGTGGCCCTTTTGCTCGTCGGCCTTGCGGTGGCAGCCAATGCAGGTGCGCGGCGTCTCGCGGTAGTCTTTGGTCTTGTGACATTCGGCGCATTTCACGTCGATGTGCTTGTTGGTCAACTGGAAGCGCGCCGTGTCGTGATCAAACTTGGCTTCCTTCCAGTTGCTCTCGCTGTGGCAACTGCTGCACTTCTGCCCCAGCGCGCCCTTGTGCACGTCGTCCTTCTTGTGGCAGACGCTGCACTCGCGCGAGGCTTCGCGATGTTTTTTCCCGGCCACGTGGCATTTCACGCACTCGGTCTTTTCGTGTTTTCCGGCCAAGGTGAAGTCGGCAGACGCGTGGTCAAATTTTTTCTCGTCCAGGATCACAATCTTGCCGCTGCGTCCCTTGTGCTCCGAGTGGCACTCACGACACGCCTGAGGCTTCTTTTTGCCGTGGTAGCCGGTCTTGCCACGCACGTCTGCGCCAATTTCCTTGTGGCAATCCATGCACAGTCCGTCCTGCGCCTTGCGGTCGAACTTCACATGGCATTTGCTGCACTCGTCCTCCCACTTGGCGTGGCCCTGAATGAGTTTGCCCGGCGCCACAATGGACTCAATACCCTGCGCCCAGGCGCCGCCCGAAAAAGCCAGCAGCAGCGCCAACCCTGCGCAAAGTCGCAGCAGCCGGTCTCGGTGGGGTGCAAGCAAGGGCATCAGGAGCCCGTCTCAGTAAGCGTGCACAGCGACGACGTGCACGATAGCGCTGATCACCAGCAAGTACACAAATGGGATATGCGCCACATGCCACAGCGCAAAGAGACGCTCATAGGCGGTGAACTGCGCAATACCGACAACGGCATTGAGGTAGCTGTTGACCAGTTTGAGCGCACGCCGGTGGTGCTTGGCGATATCTTCCTTGCGCCAGTCATTCTTTTTGGCCAGCGCCCTCAGTGGCTCGCGCAAGGCGGAGTCGCAGGCTCGGTAGGCTTGCCAGCGCTGCACAGGCAGCCAGAAAACTTGGAGGAAATAAGTGTCCCAGCCCGCATTGGCGCCACGTTGCTGTTCTTCGAACGCCTTGAGTCGCGCCTCCACTGCGGGGGCAAAAGACAGGCGCGAGCGCGCGTCTTCCTTGTGCATGCCGGCAAACCGCTGCAACTCCTGCAGACTGATCTCCTCGCCGCGCAAACCCTTGTTGACATGCCGGTAGATGAAGCGTCCCACCACACCGCTGAGTGCCACGATGATCATGCTGTACAGCGCCACCGCGGCGTTGAGCGAGCCCACGCGAAAGGTTGAATGCACGAGGATCAGCATCGGGCCGCCTATGCCCAGACTCATGTGAAACCAGAACCACCACTTCATGCGGCCCCAGTTCTGCGCGAACCTGAAGTGCTTGCGTAGCGGATATCCGAACAGGATCACCATCATCATGCCGCCCGCCACACCGATCCAGTAACCGGTATCGTCCCCCGCCTTGAACAACTCCAGGCGACTGATCTGCCAGGCACCCCAGGTCATCAACACCAGCAGCAGATAAATCGCGGCGTCACTGGTCCAGAAGCCTTTCGGTTTGCGCGCGGACTTTCCTGCGAGTTCCTGGGTTGGCGAAACATTCATGTCATGTCAAGGGTAAAAATCCCGAAAATTGGCTTCAAAAGAATAAACGATTATTTCGACGTGGCTTGCCGCACCGGCCAAAGCCATGTGCCCGGAACAGCCATCAACAGCGCGTACGCCTAATCGCAGGCACCAAAACGCCCCGCAACACTTGCACTTAGTCAAAGGATAGCAAAAAATCCTTAAAAAATTCTTATTTGCCGGTAATCCTTTGTAACCACACCCATCAATTGGGGAACGCTTTGTCGTACGCGCAAAAAAAAGCCCGCCAAAATCTGGCGGGCATCTTCTTGGGAGAGCTCGGCCAAATTACTTCAGCTTCATTTCCTTGTAGTCGACATGCTTGCGAGCCTTGGGATCAAATTTCTTGATCAACATTTTCTCGGGCATGGTCTTCTTGTTCTTGTCGGTCGTGTAGAAGTGACCGGTACCAGCTGTGGACTCCAGCTTGATTTTTTCGCGTCCGCCTTTGGATGCCATGATCTTGTTCCTTCAGATTTAAGCTTGGCCGC
>CAIKVZ010000216.1 GCA_903830985.1 uncultured beta proteobacterium | reverse complement strand
CTTCCGGGCGGTGAATTTCGCAGCGAGTTTTTGCACGCCTACCTGAACTCGGAACGGTTGCAGACGCACAAGGCCGTGCAGTTGCGCCGCGCAGACGATCAGTTCACCGCTGATGCCATGGACTTTGACAATGTCGAGCGTGTGCTGACACTGCGCGGTCATGTTCGTGGTGTGCTACAGGCCAAGCCGGCGCCATAGGAGACAGGTGCACACGCCACGCCAGGTTGTGTCGCCCACGTGACCGCAACTCGTTGCTGCGTCAAAACTCAGCACACAAATATCGAGAGCAAAAAAAAGGGCCACAAGGGCCCTTTGTTTCTTCCTGGAACGGGTCCAGGAAAAGCATTCGCTGCTTAGTAGCTGCTACGACCACCGCCGTAACCACCACCGCCGCCGCCGCCGCCGCTACGACCAGCGCCGCCGCCGTAGCCGCCACCGCCGCCACCGCCAGCACCACCACCGTAGCCGCCACCGCCGCCGGTGCGGGGAGGACGAGCTTCCATCGGACGGGCTTCGTTCACCACGAGACCGCGGCCACCGAATTGCTGACCGTTCATGCCCTTGATGGCGGCTTGCGCCTCAGCGTCGTTGCCCATTTCCACAAAGCCGAAGCCTTTGGAGCGGCCAGTGTCGCGTTCCATCATGACTTTGGCGCTGGAGACAGTGCCAAATGCAGCAAAAGCTTGCTGCATGTCTTCGTCACGGAAAGAATAGGGCAGGTTGCCCACGTAAAGTTTGTTGCCCATGAAGGGACTCCTGAAAAAAAATCAAAACGCGATGGAGTCCGATATACGCAATCAACAAACCTATGAAGACTTAACAGACGCGAAACTGACCATTCACCGCAAACCCGTGCGCTGCGAGTGCAGCCACACTTTCGCATTATCCGCGATATTTTTGAAATTCCCAAGAAAATTACATTTCGCCTGGAAACAGCCTGAATATCCGCGACTTGGCGGGGTTTGTGTTGTTAGTGAGCTACAGGCCGGGTCGATGGTCCGGCGGGGCCGGGATGTCATCCGTGTAGTGGCGCCACTGCTTCATGGCTTGGCGCATGGTGAGCAGTTGGCGCTCAAAATCGGGACAGGTCCTGCAGGCCAGCAAGTGCATTTGCACGCGCAAGCGGTTGCTCAACGGCAGTTGACGGTCTTCTCGGGCCACCAGCAAGGCCGCAACTTGCCTGCAGGTGAGGCGAAAGAGTGCCATCAGACTCCCTCCTCTTGTTGACCAAACCAGTTGAGCTCCAGGCATTCTCGCAAGCGCAGGCGAGCGCGGTGCAACTGCACATAAAGGTTGGTCGAACTCAGCTTGAGTTCCTTGCAAATTTCCTCCGAAGACAATTCCAACCACTCGCGCATCAGGAATACCCGGGCCAAGGCCGGGGGCATTTTTTCGGTGCAAGCTTCCAGCACAGAGAAAAACTGCCGGGAGCTCAAGTCCTGTTCCGGATTGCCCCAACTGGCGGGTGCCTGCGCGAAATGCCCGTCCGACTTGAACAACAACGCGTCCAGTTCGTCCTCGCCGTTGCAGTCGTCGCCGGTATCCATAGAAACCTGGCGCGCATTGTGCCGAAAGGTGTCCAGCACCTTGTACTTGAGAATCCCCACCAGCCAGGTCTTGAGTTGAGATCGGTTGTCAAAGGCCTGGGGCTTGGACAAGGCCGCGAGCAGGGTTTCGGATACCGCATCCTCGGCCCAGGCATCGTTGCGCAACTGCAGCCGCGCAAAGCGCAGCAGGTAGCTGCGGTGCTCGGGCAGTTGGCTCTCGATGGTGTCGGGTTGTAACATCGGGGCAGTTTACGGGCTGTGCTCCACTCAGCGTCCCGCCCCTCGAAAATCAGCCATCAGCGCGACCCACTTCACGCGCGCGGCCACGATGGAGCGTTCCTTCACGTGCCCAAATCCCTTGATCTCCTGCGGGAGCAGCGCCAGGGCCAGTGCCGTCGCATGATTGTCGGCATTCAGTGCGGCAAGCATTTCCTGTAGGTCCCGCCGGTAGGCGTTGATCAGAAAGCGCTCCTGCCGGCGCTCCGGTGAGTAAGCAAAAATGTCCAAGGCCGAACCGCGCAAGCTGCGCGCGCGCGCCAACAGCGCAAAGACCCAGCGTGTACCGGGCCCGAATTTGCGCTTTTGCAACTCACCACGTTCGTTGCGCCGCGCAAACAGGGGCGGTGCCAGGTGGTAATGGAGCTCGATATCCCCCTCAAATCGATCCTTGATACCGGCAAGGAAGTCCGCATCGGTGTGCAGGCGCGCCACCTCATATTCGTCCTTGTAGGACATCAGTTTGAACAGGTTGTGGGCCACGGCGCGGGTGAGCGTGGTCCGGGCCAATGGGGCTTCCAATCCCTGTACCTGGGCGACGAAATCCCGGTATTCCCCGGCCCAGGCCGCGTTTTGGTAGTCGGTCAAGAAGGCCATGCGCCGGCTGATGGTTTCCTCCAGCGATGCCGTTTGCTGCCAGTGGATGACCTGCTGCCTGCCCAGCAACGCCTGCACGCAAGCCCAGTCATGGGCGGCGCGTCTACCCCAGGCAAAGGCCGCCTTGTTTTGCTCGACCGCCACCGCATTGAGTTCCATCGCGCGCTCCAGCGACTCGCGGCGCAGTGGCAGCCAGCCCTTTTGCCAGGCGTAGCCCAGCATCACCGGATTCGTGTACAGGCTGTCGCCCATGAGCGCTGTGGCCACGGCATCGGCTTCGAAGGCGCTCAGCCCGGAACTGCCTGTGCAGTGCTGGCCCGCCGCCTTGGCGATGGACGCAACGCAAGCCTGGCTGGGGTCTTGCCAATCGGGGTTCTTCACAAACCCGGCCGTGGGGGTGCCGTGGGCGTTGAGGACCACCTTGGTGCGACCCTCGCGCACGCGCGACAAAGTCTCGGCGCTGGCCCCTACCACCGGGTCGCAGGCCAGGATGAGGTCCGCGGCGGCCATGCCGACCCGGGTCGTGTACAGGTCGCCTTGCCTGGCGCCGATCAGCACATGGCTCCAGGTGGCGCCGCCCTTTTGCGCCAAACCGGCCGCGTCCTGAGTGACGATGCCCATGCCCTCCAGATGTGCTGCCATGCCCAGCAACTGACCGGCGGTGATAACACCGGTGCCCCCCACGCCGGCCACCACGATGGCCCAGCTCGGCTGGGTATCAGGTCCCAGCAGCGGCAGCAGAGGCTCGGGCAGGCCGCTGGTGTCCGGCAGCGTCAACGCTTGCCGTTGACGCTTTTTCAGCTGCCCACCCTCGACCGTGACAAAGCTGGGGCAAAAGCCCTTCAGGCATGATTGATCCTTGTTGCAACTGCTCTGGTTGATCTGGCGCTTTCGGCCAAACTCGGTCTCCAACGGCTCCACGCTCAGGCAGTTGCTCTGCACGCTGCAATCGCCGCAGCCCTCGCACACCAACTCATTGATCACCACGCGCACTGCCGGATCGACCATACTGCCGCGCTTGCGCCGTCGACGCTTTTCCGTGGCGCAGGTCTGGTCATAGATGATGACGGTCGTACCTTGGAGCTCACGGAATTCGCGCTGGACGCCGTCGAGCCGGTCACGATGTTCGATCGCGATGCCGGCTGGCAGACCTGTCACGGTGGCGTATTTCTGCGGCTCATCGGTGACGATGCTGATTTTCCCCGCGCCCTCGGCGAGCATGCTTTGCGCGATCTGCAGCACGGAATGACCCTCCGGGCGCTCACCGATCTGCTGCCCTCCCGTCATGGCGACCGCGTCGTTGTAAAGAATCTTGTAGGTGATGTTCACGCCGGCGGCGATGCTCTGGCGGATCGCCAGCACGCCACTGTGAAAGTAGGTGCCGTCGCCCAGATTGGCAAAGATGTGCTGGTCATGGCTGAAAGGCTGTTGCCCCACCCAGGGCACGCCTTCGCCGCCCATCTGGGTGAAGCCCACCGTGGCGCGGTCCATCCAGATGCTCATGAAATGGCAGCCGATGCCGGCCATGGCGCGCGAGCCTTCAGGCACGCGGGTCGAGGTGTTGTGCGGGCAGCCCGAACAAAACCAGGGCTGGCGCTCGGCCTTGACCTCGGTGACTCGCATGGCACTTTCCTTGGCGTCCAGCAGGGCCAGGTGCGCGTCGATGCGGGCCGTTGTGTCGGTGTCGAGTCCGAGTCCGCGCAGACGTTGCGCTATGGCGCGCGCAATCAGTGCCGGCGACAAATCGGCGTTGGCGCGCAGCAGGGTGTTGGCGCTGGGGTTGGGCTGGGACCATTCGCCTCCCCCCTGATCGGAAAAATCATCCGGCAGGTTGAACTTGCCCAGCACGTTGGGCCGCACGTCGGCGCGCCAGTTGTACAGCTCTTCCTTGAGTTGGTATTCGATGATCTGACGCTTTTCTTCCACCACCAGAATTTCCTGCAAACCGGTGGCGAAGGCGCGCGTGAGCTGGGCTTCCAGGGGCCAGACCACGCCGACCTTGTGCAGGCGAATGCCAATGCGACGGCAACTGGCCTCGTCCAGCCCCAGATCCACCAGCGCCTGGCGCGTGTCGTTGTAGGCCTTGCCACTGGCGATCAGCCCGAAGCGGTCATGCGGCCCTTCGATGGCGTTGTAGTTCAGCCGGTTGGCCCGGATGTAGGCCAGCGCTGCGTACCACTTGAAGTCGAACAGGCGCGCTTCCTGCGCCAGCGCGCCGTCGGGCCAGCGGATGTGCACCCCCCCTGGCGGCATGTCGAACTCGGGGAGCAAGATCTGCACGCGTTGCGGGTCAAGGTCCACCGTGGCACTGGACTCGACGATTTCCTGAATCGTTTTCATGCCCGCCCAGACGCCGGAAAAACGGCTCATGGCCAAGGCATGCAGGCCCAGATCCAGAATCTCCTGCACCGACGCCGGAAAGAACACCGGCAGGCCGCAGGCCTTGAAAATGTGGTCGCTCTGGTGCGCTGCGGTGGAACTTTTGGCGACATGGTCGTCGCCCGCCACCGCCAGTACGCCGCCCCAGGGCGTAGTGCCGGCCAGATTGGCATGCTTGAATACGTCCGAGCAGCGATCCACGCCCGGCCCCTTGCCATACCAGATGCCGAACACGCCGTCGTACTTGTTGCTGCCCGGCGGTGCAAAGCCCAGTTGCTGCGTGCCCCACAAGGCGGTGGCCGCGAGTTCTTCATTGACACCGGGCTGGAACACGATGTGCTGTGCCTTGAGGTGCGCCTGCGCCTTTTGCAGCGCCTGGTCATAGCCGCCCAGTGGTGACCCGCGGTAACCGCTGATGAAGCCGGCCGTGTTCTTGCCCGCCAGAGCGTCGCGTTGTCGTTGCAGCATCGGCAGCCTGACCAGCGCCTGCACACCGCTCATGAAGCCCGTTCCCTGCTCCAGCGAGTACTTGTCGTCCAGCGTGACGGTCTGCAGCGCTTTGCGCACGGATTCGGGCAGGGGCACATTCATCTTGGGCTTCTCCAAAAAACGGAGCTTGGTCATAGCGGGAAATCAGTATGCCCCAAGACCCTGCAGACGGGTCTTCAGCGGCTCATTTTGGCCACAGCACCCACAGCTGCAGACCTTGCTTGAGCCGCCCAGCCAGCTCCCCGGCTTGGGCGCCCCAGCCCGCAAAGTAATCTGCCCTGAGTGCGCCGACGATGGCCGAGCCCGTGTCCTGAGCCAGCACCAGTCGCTGCAGCCGGGTTGCGGGACCGTTCGACGCCAGCCAGACCGGTGTGCCGTACGGGATGCTGCTGGGATCAACGGCAATCGAGCGCTGCGGGGTCAGCGCCACGCCCTGCGCACCCTTGGGGCCGAACGCGGCATCGAATTCGCTCAAGGCGTCCTCGCGGAAAAACACGACACGCGGGTTGCTCCAAAGCAGTTCCTGCAGCCGCTGGGGGTTTTGCGCGATCCAGGCCTTGATGCCAGGCCATGACGCGTCCTGCAACGCATTTCTTTCCTGCAACCAACGCCCAATGCTTTGGTAGGCGAGGTTGTTGCTGCCAGCGTACGAGAGCCGCACCCAACGCTGCTGGCCATCGCGTTCCGTCACGCGCAAACGACCTGAGCCCTGGATTTGCAGGATCAGTGCATCCACCGGGTCGGCCAGCCAGAGCAACTCGCGCCCGTTCAGCGCCGCGCGCGCCATTGGCAGGGTGTCCATCTCCTGGCGTGAAAAACCGGGCTTGCCGGACTTCGCCCCGGCGGGCGCGCCATACAGGGGGATGCTGAAGCCTTCGCGCGGCACGCGCGAGGCTTCCAGCATGGGCTCGTAGTACGCTGTGAGCAGGCCTTGCGCCGCTCCCCCCAGGGGGTCGATGCGGTAGGGTTGCAGGCGCGAGCGCATCCAGGCGCGTTGCTCCTGCGCCGTACCCAGACTGAGCAGGCGGATGTCGGGGCACAGCGCGGCAAATTGCGGGCCCGGGCGCTCACAGCTCTTGATCCAGGCATTCCAGGCTTCGTGCAACGGGTCTTCCTCAAAGCCCGGCAATTCGCTCCAGCGCACCGGCGTCCAGCGGCTGTTGGCGCGCAGCAGCGCGGGCGCTACCGGTGCCAGTTCCGTGTCTGCACTGCGCTGCGCGGTGCTTTGATCCGGTGCGAGGCTGGCGCGCGGCCCCAATGGCGGCGCACCGGCACAAGCGGCGAGCAGCGCAGACGCGAGCAAGGCCGCCGCGCGCCAGGCCCGGACCGTCCATCCAGGACCATTCAGTTCAGTGCTGAACATAAAGTGGGGCACTCGGGTCAGGCGCCACGGCACGCAGCAAATTGGCCAATTCCACGGCGGATTTGACGGACATTTTCTCGAAGACCCGGGACCGGTGGACCTCCACCGTGCGCACACTGATCGTCAATTGATCGGCAATCAACTTGTTGGGCTGGCCCTCCAGCACCAAGCGCATCACGTCGCGCTCGCGCTCGGTCAGTTCCGCCAACAGGGTGCGCAGCCGCAGTTGCTGGTCCATTTGCGCCAGGGTGTTCGCTGATGAGGTCAGGGCTTGTTCCACCCGGTCCACCAGAGCGTTGTCGGAGAAAGGCTTTTCGCAAAAATCGAAGGCCCCTCGCTTGACGGCATCCACCGCGGTCGGCACATCGGCGTGGCCCGTGAGGAAAATCACCGGCATGGTTTGCTGCAGTCCCTGGGCAATCAGCTGTTCGAACAGTGCCAGCCCGCTCATGCCTGGCATGCGCACGTCGAGCAAGAGGCAGCCGGCACGGCGCGCTTTGCCAAGGCTGGGCAACAGCTCGACGAAGGCTTCGGCGCTTGGGAAGCTCTCGCTCGACAAGCGGCGCGAGCGCAGCAGCCAGGCCAATGCCTCACGCACGCCTTGGTCGTCGTCGACAATGAATACGACCGCATCAGAAAAGGGGGGCATAGGGATTCCCTTCAGGGGTTGAGTCCGATGTTGGACGCCTCGGGATCGGACTGCGTCTGCGGTGCTTTGCGAGCTCCGATCGCCGATCCCACGGCGTGTCCTGGCGGGCTTGCGACCGGCAGGGTGAAAGTAAACCTCGTGCCGCGGGGCTGGTTGGGCTCAAAGGCAAGTTGACCGCCGTGCTGTTCCACCACGGTGCGGCACAGGCTCAGCCCCAGCCCCATGCCTTCAAGCTTGGTCGTGAAGAAGGGTGTGAACAGCTGACGCGCCACATCCGGGCTGATGCCGGGCCCCTGATCCGAAATGGAAAACTCCATCCAGGCCGGGTTGGACGCCAGCAACTGCACGCCAATCAACAGCAGGCGCTCGCCGCCACCGGGATGATCCATGGCCTGCATGGCGTTGCGCGCCAGATTGAGCAGCACCTGTTCGACCATGGTGCGGTCACACAGCACATGGGGGAGCGAGGCATCCAGCGATGTCTGCACCTGCACCGACAATTTGTGCGCCTGCAGATGGATCAGCGGCATGATGTCGTCGAGCAAGGCCTGCGGCGCGACGGACTCGCGGGCCTGGTCGCGCCGGCGCACAAAGTCATGCACGCTCTTGATGATCTTTCCGGCCCGTTCGGCCTGTTCGGCGATGCGCCGCATCGCCATCAACAGGTCTGCTGTCACAGGCACAGCCTCGCCCTGCAGCATGTTGGAGGTGCCGGTGGCGTAACTGGAAATGGCGGCCAAGGGCTGGTTCAGTTCGTGGCTCAGCATCGAGGCCATTTCTCCGGCCGTGGCCAGGCGCGCCGTCGCCTGCAGGCGTTCCTGGCTGATGCGCGACTGCTCCTCTACCCGACGCTGCTCGCTGATGTCCAGGATCGCGCTCATCCAGCCTGTGTGCTGGCCCTGCGCGTTGATCAGCGGTGCCTCAATGATCAGCACCGGCAGACGTGTCCCGTCCTTGCGCATGAAAACGGCCTCGAAGCGTTCGGGTGGCGGGTGCTCGCCGGCAAGGCGGGTCGCGTGCCGCTTCTTGTAGGTGGCAGTGAGTTCCGGCGGCCAATAGGCTTGCACGCTGTCTTCGCGATCTGGCGGGGACACGTCCGAGCCCAATAATTCGTGCGCAGCGAACCCGACCATGCTGCAGAACGCCGGGTTCACGTAAGTGATGCGACCCTCCAGGTTGCGCGCCCGCAAGCCAGTGACCAGCGAGTCTTCCATCGCCTTGCGAAAGGCCAGTGCTTCGGCCAGATCGCTTTCGGCTGACAGGCGCCGGCGCATGTCGCTGGCCAGCAGGGCCAGCACCGCCAGCAGGGCCAGCGACAAGGCGCTGACGAGTGCGGTCAGTACGTTGGGAAACAGGTCGGGGGCGCCGCGCCAGCTGTCCATGCGCAGCACCAGGGTATTGCCTGGCAGATCGAGCAACTGCTGCGCGGTAAACACCCGGTTGCCGCGCCGGGCCGTTCCATGCACCGCCAGACGGGCACCGTCGGCCTCGGTGAAAGACGCCTCCTGGCTGCGCGTGAGTTGCGGGTTCACCATGCGCGCCAGCACCTCGTCCAGCGAATAGGTGGCAAGCAGGTAGCCGGTGAGTTGGCCGGCGCTGAGCAAGGGCAGGCACAGGTCGAGCACCTCCGTGCCCAGGCCGTCGTCCTGAGGTACAAAGTAGCTGGCCGAATAGGCCGGACCGCTGAAGCGGCGCGCATTCGCGCAGGCGGCACCGATATCCGACAGCGCGCTGTCGCGTCCGAGCGAGTCAAACAATGGCGCGTGAAAGGGCGAGTTGACCTGGGACTTGATGGCCAGTGTCGCCGTGCGCCATTCGACCCTCAGCAATTCGCGGTGCTCGTGCAGGACGGCCGCGGTATCCAAGGCCCAGGAGGCAGTGCTGGGCTCGCTGACGTGCAAGGCCAGCAGGCTTTGCATGTTGTGCGTCAGCGCGGAGCGGATGTCACTTGCGGCTTCGTTGGCATCACGCTCCAGTTGTTGCTGCACCTGACTGGCCTCGTAGCGTGCGGCCAGCCAGACCAGAATGCCCAGCAAGGCCAGCAGCAGCAGCACCAGCAGGCCCCACAAGGTCCAGCGCCGTCCGGCAGACGACAAGTTGGCAATACGCGGCATCAAAGCACCCGGTGCTGCAGCGCCGGCAACTGCCGACGGCAGGCCAGCAGGTGCGCTGCGTCCAACTCGCCCAACACCAGGCCTGCGCCATCGGGGCGCGACCGCAAGACCTTGCCCCAAGGATCGACCAGCATCGAGTGCCCCCAGGTGCGTCGGCCGTTTTCATGCAGGCCGCCTTGCGCTGCCGCCGCCAGGTAGCTCAGGTTTTCGATGGCGCGGGCGCGCAGCAGCACTTCCCAGTGCGCCTGGCCCGTGGTGTGCGTGAAGGCGCTCGGCACCAGCAGCAGGTCGACATCCTGTGCCGCGTAGGCGCGGTACAACTCCGGGAAGCGCAGGTCGTAGCAGACGCTCAGACCCACACGCCAGCAATGCCCGTCACGTGACGGTAAATCAAAGCTCACGGGCGCGCTCCCTGCCTGCAGCACCCGCGCCTCGTCGTAGCGTTCCTGGCCGTTGTCGAAGCGGAACAAATGGATCTTGTCGTAGCGCGCCACGCAGTCGCCGTTGGGGGCAAATGCCAGACTGGCATTGCACACGCGCTGCGAGTCGGTGGTCGACAGGGGCAGGGTGCCGCCCACGAGCCACATGTTCAGGCGCTGCGCGGCCTCGCTCAAGAAGGTCTGGATGGGGCCGCGGCCCCAGGCTTCCTGCAACGCCAGCTTGTCGGTGTCGCGTTGTCCCATGAGGCAGAAGTACTCCGGCAGTACGGCCAATTCAGCACCGGCGAGCGCGGCCTGCTCCAGCAAGGCGCCGGCGCAGGCCAGATTGGCGCTCAAGGCAGAACCTGAAACCATCTGGAGCGCTGCGATTTTCATGGCTGCGGGGGCGCGCTGACTGGCGTTTTATGCTCGACCCGGGTGACCTTGAAGTCGGTCCAGCTACCGTCGATATGCAGTTCCTGCGTATTGGCCTCTATCAAAGGCTTGCGCAAGAACATCTGTGCCAAAAAGCTGCCCAATCCTACGGCCGGATTGATGATGGTGGCCACCAGGGACGCGGTGCCGGCATTGATTTCTGGCACCACCACCACCTTCAGGTTCTGTGTTTCGTGCGCGATGTCGGCGCGCCCCTCCATCAGTACGGCAGCGTTCACGCCCTTCATTTGCAGGTTGTTGGTGGTGGCGATGCCGCTTTCGATCTGGACATCGCCGCGAATGAAGTCAAAGGCAAAACCGGTGCTGAAAACGTCGCGAAAATCGAGCGTGAGGCGGCGCGGCAAGGACTGCAAACTGAGCACGCCGAGCAGCTTCGCCGCCCCGGGCTCCACCTGCAAGAATTGGCCGTTTTCCACATCCACTTTGAACTTTCCGCCCATGCTGGGGTAGTCCAGCGTCAGGGGCGAGCCGGCCCAAGAGACCTGGCCTTCCAGTAAACCGTTGCCGCGCGCCACCACATCCTTCATGCCCAGGCGCGCCAGCAAGCCGCCTGCGTCGGCCACGTCGAGTTTGAAGTCCATCACCGTGTGCCGGCGTTCGCCGGGTTCCGCGTTGCTGCCCAGTGCAGCCCAGTTGCCGCTGGCGGTCAGGCTGCCTTGCGCATTGATGAGGTTGAACTTGTTGAGCCGCCATTCACGCACGCCCGTTTCGCGCGACGCCCGGTTGCCGCCCCGATTGATGGCCTCGATTTCCACCCGACCCAGTTTTTTGCCGCGCAGCTCCAGATCGTCCACCACGATGTCCAGCGCGGGAATGGCGCGCGGCTGGTCCTCCAGCAGATGCTCCACCTGCTTGACCGTACTGGGCGCAATTTTCAGCTGAGCCAGTCGCGCATAGACGCGACCCGGGTTCGCTGCGTTGGCCTGACGGAATTCGAGGTAGCCCTCGAGTTCCGCCGCCAGCAGATTGGCGCGCCAGTTCAGTCCGTCGCGCGAGCCACCCAGCACCACGTTGTTCATCTGGTAACCGCCATAGCTGAGGGAGCGTGCGCGCAGCGCCATGGAGGTGGGCAGGTAAGTGGCTGCAGCGTCCAGCCCCGGGCTTCGCGTTGCGGACGGCGTGATGGCCGGTGACTCGGTCGCGGGCGCCGCCGCGACGCGATTCAGTACCTCGTCCCAGGCATCCAGATCCACATTGCCGAGCAACAGGTTGGCGACCACGCTGTCTGCCCCTGTTGGGGTCGATTCGTCCGGCGGCAGCCCTACGGCGATACCCCCGCGCAGCACGCGGGCCGGGCTGTCCGTGACGTCGCGTACATAGCTGAGCGCGGCGATACGTCCCAATTCCAGTGTCACCTTGTCGTGCAGGCGCTGCGAATCAGCGGCTGCGCCGTCGCGCAACAGGGCGCTTTCAAAGCGCAGGGGCAGCACGCTCTCTGCGCTTTTGTTCAGAGGTGCCGGCAGGCCCAGGGCAAGCCCCTGCAGGCTGCTGTTGATGCTCAGTTCAGGCACGCCCTGTTGTACGCCAAAGCTCGCGCTGTAGGCCGTGCTGCCGGTGGCGTATTGAGCCAATCGCGTGATGGGCCCGAGTTCGCGCGCGCCGCGCAGGCCCTCGGCGCTGGCTTGACCCTGGGCACGCAACAACAGAACGTTGTCACGACCGCCGGCGACCGGATTGCCAGGGCGCAGGCCGCCTTCAATGCGCGCCTCGCCGCCCAGCATCCTGACCTGGGCGCCAACCAGGTTGAAGCCGCTTTCCGTGAAGTTGATCACGCCGCGGGCGCGCCCCAGTACCGGGCTGTCGGGCGTGATGTGCAGGTCATTGCCCGCCAGGGTCACACTGCCCTGCACCTTGGACTTGTCGAGGTCCTGCAGTGGCAAATTCAGTCGCAGACGGTAGTCGGCCAAGCCAGACGCCATGGACTTGTCCAGGGCGTGTCCGAGCATGGCGCCCGCAGGGGAGCCCGACAGAATGCGCAGCACCTCCTGCAACGGACCCCGGGCCTCCGCGCTGACCGTCAGCACGGGCGGTCGCATCATGTCCGCAATCTGGGCTTCGGCCTTGAATACGGCCAACCCCGGGGCTTGCAGCACGCTGGCTTTGCCGGTCTTGATTTGCAGTGAAGCGCGGTCAAAAACAAGTTCGCCATTCAACTGGGTCAAGACCGGCCAAGGGGGCTCGTCACTGGCCTGCAGCGCCTTTGGCATGAAGGCCAGGGTGGCGTCCTGAACCTGGGTGGAGATGTGGAATTCGCCCAATTTGGGGTTGGCAAAGGGCATGTCCGCCAGGTCGCCCTTGACCAGGAACCTCGTGCCGCTGGCGCGACCGAGCAACACGGCATGGCGTACATAGTTGCGCGCCTCGGGCGGCAACACCAGGGGAAGGTAGCGGTACACGCGCGCCGCCTCGCCGCGGCTCAGACTGCCCTGGAGTTGCAGCACGCCCGGAAAGCGCGAGTGGCCGCTGGATTTGAGCGGATCGGCGCTGTGCCATTGGGCCTGCAGCTCGCCCTGCGCATCGGCGTTGGCAAATTTGACGTTGGCCAACTGGACGGCCAGGTGGTCGCCGTCGACCTGCCACTGGGCCAGCGCTGCGAGCTGGTCCAACGGGATCGACGCCTCTTCGAAAATGCCGGGAAACTCCAGCGCGCCCTGCTGCAGGCTCAGTTGCGCCTTGCCGCCGGCCTGCGTCAAGTCAAAATCCGCGCTCACGCCGCGCATGCCGGGCGACCCAGGTTGAGGCGATGCGGCGAGCGAGTGAGGGGCCGGCTGAGCGGCGATTTCCAGCGCACTGACCCGTCCGCTGGCGCTGTACTTTTCCACCGCGCCAAAGTTGCCCTGCCAATGTGCCTGGATGCGTTCGACCTGACCCTTGGGCCGGTAGGCCAGCAAGGCCGCGTGCGTGGCCTCGCCCAGAGGCAGACGGTTCGCAATCTGACTCAGGGCCTGCAAATCCAGGTGGTCAGCGCGCAAGTCGCCTTGTGCCGGTATGCGCCCTTCGCCTCGGGTGTAGGACACGGACACATTGCCGCCGGGCCAGTGCAGGCCATCGCGCGTGTGAAACTGCAGGCCCTCGGTGCCGAACTCGAAACCACCGGACAGTGCGCGCCAGTTGGCGCGACCCTGCACCTGTTCCAGGTCCAGTGCCGTCAACTCGCTGGCAAGTCGGGTGTTGACGCGCACCAGCGCCGCATCGGCTGTGGCGGCAACCATCTCGCCGCGTACCACGTCGCCCCAGACGCGCAGTGCGCCCTGACCCTGGCTGACGGTGACGCCGAGGTCGGCGTACTGCTGCAGGTGCGACACGTCCACTTGCGCAAAGTCAGCGAAGATCTGGCCATCCCATTCTTTCCAGCGGCTGTTGCGCTTGGACAGCAGCGGCTGGCGGAACATGGCGCGCAGACTGAAGCGCTGACCCCACTCGGGCGGCGGCGTGGCGTCCAGGCGCATGCCATGCTGGCGTCCGCCATTGCGCATCACCAGGTCCACGTTACCCAGCGCCAGCGTGGGTGCCCGGCGCAACTCATCGGTCCAGTGCAACGTGCCTTTCTGGATGAAAAATTCGGTTTGCGCAAAGAGCCAGTCCGTGCCGGTGCTGCTCGCGTTGGCGTTCGCACCCAGATCCAGCCCCGCCACCAGGATCCGTCCCTGCGCGTTGCGCCGGATGTCCAGATCAGGCTGTTCGATGAAAAGTTGCTCGAAGCCCAGGTTCCACAACGATCCCGGCGACAAGGTGCCGACCACCCGTGGCAGGCGCAGTGCCACGCGCCCTTGGGCGTCCAGCAAGCTGACGTCGTGCATTTCGAATGTTGGCAACAGTCCCCGCGATTGCGCCGCAATACTGCCGATGCGCACCGGCACACCTACCCGCAGTGTGGCCTGCCGCTCCAGCAGCGGACGCAACTCGTCGATTCGCGGCACAATCCAGCCGTGAAGCCCGCCCCAGAAGGCAGCAAAGACCAGCCATAGGGCCAGCAGCGGCCATAGAAGCCAGCGCGCGGCGGTGGCGCCGGCTTTGATGCTGCGGGGGTAGAGGGTGGATTCGTTCATGGGGTAGATCAGGAATTATGACCCGCGGTGCCGTCGCGGGCAGGCGTTCTGGCTGCACCCTTTTTTGCGATCAGCAACCAGGCCGGCGGCGGCCCGTGAAAATTACTCAACCGGCTTGTTCATGTCACCCATCCACCCCACGGCCTCGGGCTTGCTGTCCGATTACTCGCGTTTTCAGCAGCGTCTGCAACGCCGTTATCCGGACCATTTTTTTGCTTTGCCTGAGGGGGCACCGGACCGAGCGCTGATGGAGCAGGCGTTTTCCAGCTTGACGGCAGCCGGGGCCACGCTGTCCGATGGGCTGCGCATCGTGCGGCAACTGGTCATGTGGCGCCTGATCAAACTCGACTGTGATGCGCAGGCGCCGCTCGAGGTGGTGACTCGGGCCGTCACCGACCTGGCCGAGTGGGCGCTGGACCTGGCCTGCGTGCAGGCCGGTCGTGAACTTGACGCCTTGCATGGCGAGCCTCGTACCGCCGGCGGGCAGCGTGCCCAACTGTGGGTCGTTGGCATGGGCAAGTTGGGCGCGCGCGAGCTCAATGTGTCCAGCGACATTGACCTGATCTACGTGTACGACGAAGACGGCGAGACCGCCGGCAACTCCGAGGGCCGCTTGCGCGTTTCCAATCACGAGTACTTCGCCAAGGCCGTGAAGATCATCTATAGCCTGGTCGGCGAAACGACGGAGCATGGTTTTGTGTTCCGCGTGGACTTGATGCTGCGCCCCAACGGCAGCGCAGGTCCGGCCGCGGTTTCATCCGGCGCACTGGAGGAATACCTGCAGGTGCAGGGGCGCGAATGGGAACGCTTCGCCTGGCTCAAGAGTCGGGTGGTGGCACCGCGCAGCGGCATCGAAAATGGCTCGGCACAGGCTTTGCGGTCGGTGGTGCTTCCCTTTGTGTTTCGCCGATATCTGGATTACGCCGTGTTTGATGGCTTGCGCGATTTGCATCGGCAGATCCGGGAAAATGCGGCGCGGCGCAGCGCTGGCCATCCGGAGCGCTCCAATGACGTGAAGCTGTCGCGTGGCGGAATCCGCGAGATCGAGTTCACCGTCCAATTGCTGCAGGTGGTGCGCGGTGGGCAGTTTCCCGAGTTGCGCAGGCGTCCGACGCTGCAGGCCTTGCAGCGTGTGGCGCAGGCCGGTCTCATGCCACAGGCGACAGCTGACGCCTTGGCGCGCGCCTATGAGTTTCTGCGCCGCGTGGAGCACCGGATCCAGTACCTGGACGACCAGCAAACGCATGTGCTGCCCACGCGTGACGATGATCTGGCCTGGATGGCCGCGACCATGGGTTTTGCCGATGCCAGCAGTTTCCTGGCGGAACTCGACTTGCACCGTGAACTGGTGGCGCATGAATTCGACACCTTGCTGGGCGGTGCTGCCGGCAAGGAGTGCAAAAACTGCAACGGAAATGGCGGCAAGGCTGGCGCAGCCAGTCGACCGGTGCCGCCGGAACTCGAGCAGTTGCTGGAAGAACTGCCGGACCGTTTTCGCGAGCGGGTCGCGCAGTGGCGTTCCTTGCCAAGGGTGCTGGCGCTGCGCGAAGAGGCGCGGCATCGACTCATCAGGCTGGTGCAGCGCACTGCGCAGTGGCTGCGCGAGGGCCGTGTCAGCGAAGTTGCCGCCTTGCAGATGGCCGACTGGATGGAGCCGCTGCTGCGCCGCGAGAGCTATCTGGCCCTGCTGCTGGAGCGCCCGGCGGTGCACGAGCGCCTGCTGCGCCTGTTGGGCGCCGCCCGCTGGCCGGCGCGCTACCTGATGCAGCACCCCGGTGTGATCGACGAATTGGCCGGTGGCGCCATGCTGGCAGAGCGTTTTGTGCCATCCGAGTTCGAGCGTGAACTCGAGCAGCGGCAACAGTCGCTGCAGTCCACGGGCGAGGACGATGACGAAGCCTTGCTCAACCTGCTGCGGCGTGCGCACCACGCGGAGCTGTTTCGCGTGCTGGCGCGCGACGTGGAGGGGCGACTCACGGTGGAACAGGTGGCCGACGATCTGAGCGCCCTGGCCGACGTGCTGCTGCGCGTCACGGCGCGCTGGTGCTGGCGGCGCCTGAAGAACCGGCACCGCGAGCTGCCCCAAATGGCCATCATTGCCTACGGCAAGCTCGGCGGCAAGGAGTTGGGCTATGGCAGCGATCTGGACATCGTTTTTGTTTACGAAGACGAGGACGAGCGGGCCGGCGAGATCTACGCCGCGTTCGTGCGCAAACTCATCAACTGGCTGACCGTCAAGACCGGAGAGGGCGACCTGTTCGAAATCGACACCGCGCTGCGTCCCAACGGCAACTCCGGCTTGCTGATCACCAGTTTCGATTCCTACGCCAATTACCAGCAGCAGCGCGGCAGCAACACCGCCTGGACCTGGGAGCACCAAGCCATGACGCGTGCGCGCTTTTGCCTGGGCGACGAGACTTTGCGCGCGCGCTTTGATGCGGTGCGTGAGGCGGTCATCACGGCGCCGCGCGACGCCGACGATCTGCACGCCCAGATCAAGGACATGCGTGGCAAAGTCGCTGCGGCGCATCCGGTGAAGGCGGGACGTTTCGACGTCAAGCACAGCCCCGGAGGCATGGTCGACGCCGAGTTTGCGGTGCAGTACCTGGTGCTTGCCAGCGCCCGTGAGCATCCCGAGTTGTGTGCCAATGTGGGGAATATCGCCCTGCTGCAGCGCGCCGAGGCGGTGGGCTTGCTGCGGCCGGGAGTGGGTCAAGCGGCCGCCGATGCCTACCGCTCACTGCGTCATGCGCAGCACCAGGCACGGCTGAACGAAGAGTCGACCCAACTGCCCGCTGAAGCCTTGC
The DNA here is from genome assembly GCA_903830985.1 of uncultured beta proteobacterium. Classification (GTDB taxonomy): domain Bacteria; phylum Pseudomonadota; class Gammaproteobacteria; order Burkholderiales; family Burkholderiaceae_C; genus CAIKVZ01. The sequence goes on along the minus strand of CAIKVZ010000216.1, from coordinate 7,554 downwards.
AAGCCGAACGCGACGCCATCCTGGTGCTGTGGAACGCGGTGCTCGGCGGTTAGCCGGCGCGGATCTTTTGCACCAACGCGCTGGTTGAATAGCCGCTGACAAACGGTATGGCCAGTGCCCGCCCGCCCCAGCTTTGCACCAGTCGGGTTTCGGCCAGCAGCGCCATGTCGTAGTCGCCGCCCTTGACCAGGGTGTCAGGGCGCAGGTCAGCGATCAATTCCAGCGGCGTATCTTCGTCAAACCAGGTCACCAGGCTGACGCTGGACAAGGCAGCCAGCATCCAGGCGCGGTCAAGTTGCGCATTCAGCGGACGGTCCGGACCCTTGCCCAGACGCCGTGCCGAGGCGTCGGTATTGAGCCCTACCACCAGACTGGCGCCGAGTGCACGGGCCTGCGCCAGGTAGGTGACGTGTCCCCGGTGCAGCACGTCGAATACGCCATTGGTGAAAACCACCGGCCTGGGCAGTTGGCGCACGCGCTGCGCGGCGCCCTGCCGGTCGCAAATTTTTTGCAGGAATTCGGGTTCGACAAAAGGCGGGTTCATGTGCTGGATGCTATCAGGACGCATCCTGTAACCGTTGAAATCGGCCGCTGGCGTCGAAATGGGCGCGCCATGCCGCGCTGTTTCGGCTTTTGTGGGTCACGGCCGGCTTTCGTTTTCGTTGGATAATGCCCCACACACCATGAAACTCGTCCCCGTCAACACCGATTTGATTCCATTGAACAAGCCGCTGCCATTTGCACTGCGATCGGCCAGCGGCGTGCTATTGGCCAAAAAGGGTTATGTCATTGGCTCGGTGGCGGAGTTGCAGCATATGGTGGGGCTGGGCGTGAGCCTGCACATTGACGAGAGCGACCATCAGCGCGAATACGTGGGCAAACTGCATGCCTTGCTGCGCAAGGATGTGAGCCTGGGCGTGATCGCTGATACCCATATCACCGCCGGTGATCTGGCCAAAGTTGACCGAGACGACCGTGACGATGCAGACTGGCTCGACATACTGGCGCGCGCCAACGGCTTGCTGCGTGACCCGCAGAAGAACTCATTCCAGCGCCTGTTGGGCCTGTTGCGCAGGGACATCAGCCGCTACGCGCAGCGCAACCCGGACGCCACCTTGCTGGCGCTGATGCACCTGTCGGCGACCGAATTGAAGTCCTATAGCGCGATGCACGCGATGCTGGTGTGCGTCATTGCGGAGTTGGCTGCAAGGCAGGTACTGAACTGGCCTCAGGAGATGATCGAAACCTTGGGCAGGGTCGCCTTGACCATGAACATCAGCATGACCGCCATGCAGGACGATCTGGCGTTGCAGACCACGCCGTTGACGGCGACGCAGCGCCACCTGGTTGAAGTGCATGCGGCTTTTTCAGCCGAGTTCCTGAAAGACCTGGGAGTGGAGGACGAGGTCTGGGTGGAGGGCGTGTTCCACCACTTGGACAAGGTACCGGGTCCGTTGGAGGGGCGCAGCCCCACGCTGCGCATAGCGCGCCTGATTCAGCGCGCCAACGTGTTCGCCGCCATGCTCGCGCCCCGGGCCTCGCGCGAGTCTTTGCAGCCCGGTGTGGCGATGCAGGCCTGCTACTTCGATGAAAAACACGAGGTCGATGAAGCCGGCGCTGCGCTCATCAAGGTGGTGGGCATCTATGCGCCTGGCTCCTATGTGCGACTGGCGACACAGGAGGTGGCTGTGGTCGTGCGGCGCGGCGCCAATACCACGACCCCCAGGGTGGCGGTGCTGGTGAACCGCCAAGGCATGGCGACGGCCGAACCCATGTTTCGCGACACCAGTCAGAAGGAATACCGGATTGTGGCCACGGTATCGCACCGCGACCTGAAGATCCAACTCAATCTGGAGCGGCTGCTGTCCATGGTGTGAGCGGCCACTACGCCCTGTCAGAAGGGTTTGGTGTCAACAAAGCTGGGTCGCAACGCCAGTTTGTCGTACAGCTTGAGCAAATTCGGACTGGCGCTGCGCCAATCGAGTTCGGGGAAGCGGAAGTCCAGGTAGCCCAGCGCAACCCCGACTGCAATGTCCGACAGGCTCAAATGAATTCCGCTGCAGTAGGTCTTGTCGCCCAAGCCACGGCTCATGGCGGTCAAACTCGCTTGCACTTTTTCCATTTGACGGTCCATCCAGGCTTGGCTGCGCTCATGCTCGCTGCGGCCTGACCAGGTGGCTTCCAGTCGCGTCAATATGGCCGCGTCGAGCAAGCCGTCGGACAGCGCCTCCCACGTCTTGACCTCAGCGCGTTCGCGCCCCTGTGTCGGGATCAGTTTGCCCACGGGGGACAGCGTGTCCATGTACTCCACGATCACGCGGGAATCAAACACGGCTTCACCGCCCTCCATCACCAGGCACGGCACCTTGCCCAGCGGGTTGGAATGCCCGACGCTGGCATCGGCAGCCCAGACGTTGTCTTCAACGAACTGGTAGTCGAGTTTTTTCTCGGCCATCACGATGCGCACTTTGCGCACGTAAGGGCTGGTGGTGGATCCGATCAGTTTCATGCGTCTTGCTTTGTTTTTTTCAGTGAGGCCATTCTAGCCACAGGCCCGGGCCCTGGCTGATCGCGGACATTGGCCCCTCGGGCAAAGGCCCCGCAGCCCTACAATCCGGCCATGACTTTTTCTGCCATTACCGCCTTATCGCCGCTGGACGGCCGCTATGCCGCCAAACTCGCCACACTGCGTCCGCTCATGAGCGAACAGGGCTACATGCACCGCCGTGTGCAGGTCGAGGTGGCCTGGTTCATCGCCTTGAGCGATGCCGGCTTTGACGAATTCAAACCACTTTCACCCGGAGCGCGCACTTACTTGCTGGGTCTGGTCAAGCATTTTTCCGCCGAAGATGCGCTGGCCATCAAGGAAATTGAAAAGACGACAAACCACGATGTCAAGGCCGTGGAGTATTGGATCAAGTCGCGCTTCGAAGCCCGCCCGGAATTGCTGGCAGCCAGTGAGTTTGTCCACTTTGCCTGCACCAGTGAGGACATCAACAACACCAGCCACGCGCTGCAACTGCGCTGCGGCCGTGACTTGGTCCTGCTGCCCGCGCTGGACCGGATCATTCTCAAACTGCGCGAGATGGCGCGCGCCTTTGCCGACGTGCCCATGCTCAGCCGCACCCATGGGCAGACGGCCAGTCCGACCACCGTGGGCAAGGAAATTGCCAATGTGGTGGTGCGCCTGCAGGCGGCCAGCGAGCGCATTTCGGCCGTCAGGATTCTGGCCAAGATGAATGGCGCCGTGGGCAACTACAACGCGCACCTTTCTGCCTGGCCTGAATTCGATTGGGAGGCCTTCAGCCGCCGGGTCGTGGAATCCCCCGAGCCGCTGGGCCTGGGCCTGACCTTCCAGCCCTACAGCATCCAGATCGAGCCGCACGACTACATGGCAGAACTGTTCGACGCCGTGGCGCGCACCAATACCATCCTGATCGATTGGTCGCGTGATGTCTGGGGCTATGTGAGCCTGGGTTACTTCAAGCAGCGCCTGCGCGACGGCGAGGTGGGCTCGTCCACCATGCCGCACAAGGTCAACCCCATCGACTTCGAAAACGCCGAAGGCAATCTGGGGCTGGCCAATGCCCTGCTGCGGCACATGAGCGAGAAGCTGCCCATCAGCCGCTGGCAGCGCGACCTGACCGACTCCACGGTGCTGCGCAACATGGGCGTGGCGCTGGGCTACGCGGTGCTGGCCTATCAATCCCTGCTCACCGGACTGAACAAGCTCGAACTCAATGAAGCCGCTCTGGCCGCAGATCTGGACGACTCCTGGGAGGTGCTGGCCGAGCCGATCCAGACCGTGATGCGACGCTACGGACTGCCCCAGCCTTATGAGCAGTTGAAAAAGTTCACCCGCGGTGCGCCCATGACGCGCGAGCTGATGCAGGGCTTCATCGCCAGGTTGGAGATTCCCGAAGCCGACAGGCAGCGTCTGCTGGCCATGACGCCCGGCAGCTACCTGGGCAAGGCCGTGGAACTGGCGCTACGCGTATAGCCTTTTTCATGGCCCCCATGTTCGGCACTTCGTGTCCTCTCTGCCCCCTAAGGGGCCTGGTTCTGCTTGGGGCGGCCCTGCGCCGAATCTGATGGCCATCAAATCCACAATCTTCAAGGCGAACCTGCAAATCGCCGACATTGATCACGGCTACTACGCTGATCACGCCATGACGCTGGCGCGGCACCCGAGCGAAACCGACGAGCGCATGATGATCCGTCTGGCGGCGCTGGCGATGAACGCCTACCAACTGCAAAGCGTATGCGGCGGCGACGGCACCCTGGCGTTTGGCGAAGGCATGAGCAACCCGGACGAGCCCGATGTATGGCTGCGCGACTACACCGGCCGGACCCGGCTCTGGATCGAGGTCGGCCAACCCGAAGACAAGCCCGTCATCAAGGCCTGCGGCAAGGCCGATCAGGTGCTGGTGTACTGCTTCAACCACGCGGCGGAGATCTGGTGGCGCGGCATGCAGGCCAAGCTGGTTCGGCCGCAGAACCTGAACGTGCTGCGCGTGCCGACCGAGGCTTCGCAGGAATTGGCCGCATTGGCACAGCGTTCCATGCAATTGCAGGCGACGATACAGGAGGGCAGCCTGACCTTGTCGGATGCGTCGCGCAGCGTGCACCTGGAGTGCGAGCGCTGGAAGTAGGCCGGGGGGCACCGCTTCAGCGCGCCGGACCTTCGGCAGCGCGCTCGGCGTAACGGTTGAAGCGCCATGCCTCATTGGCCAAGATGATGCGCCGCCAGGTCTGGCGTTTTTGCGCCGGCGTCATTTCGGTCCAGTGCTGCACCTCGGCAAAGCTGCGCCCGCAGCCCTTGCACCAGTCATCGCCCTGACTGGTCGAACAGATGGCGATGCACGGTGTATCCGGCGTGCTGTCGTACCAGAGATGCCACGCGTCCCGCGCCGCAGCGGTCCAGCCGTCGTCCTCGGAAAACTCGAGTTGCCCGACCGTCATCAGCGCGTACACCTCGGCCAGGGCGCGCGTCGGCGCCGCCAGGCTGAAGGCCGCATCCGCAGGCGATTTGTTGCGCCAGTAGTTGATGGCCGCTTCAATGTCGGTGATGTGGATGGCGCTCATGTGGGCCGCGATCATAGGGCAAAGAAGCAGCGGCAGTGCTATGCTGGGGGGCATGAAACTGCTCTTCAAATGGTTGCTCAGTGCCACCGCCCTGCTGGCCGTGGCGCACCTCTACGGTGGCGTGCAGGTGCAGAGTTTTTCCTCTGCGCTGATCGCCGCTTTTGTGATCGGTCTGTGCAACACCTTGTTGCGCCCTGTGCTGGTGCTGCTGACCCTGCCGGTGACGATCCTCACCCTGGGATTGTTCCTGTTTGTCATCAACGCCCTGATGTTCTGGCTGGCGTCGAGCCTGCTGAACGGCTTTCAGGTGCAGGGCTTTGGCGCCGCGCTGCTGGGCTCGCTGATCTACTCGGTGCTGGGCCTGATGATCGACTCAGCGCTCGGGCGGCTGTTCCCGAACAAGTAATTCCACCTCGCGCGTGCGGGTGTCGATGATCGACGCCTCGATGTGGTCGTTGGCGCTGCTGCCTCCGCCGTTGCGCTTGATGCGTTCCTGGGCCGCCTTGAAGCGCACCACGGCGCCGGGGTAATCCAGCAGAGCCACCTGCGCCTCGGCTTCGGCGCGAATGGCGCCCACGCCTTGCCCGGCCGCGGTGTAGGCGCTGGCCAGCGCCATCCAGGCCGTGGCGTCGTGCGCATGGGTCACGAGCCAGACCTGCAGCCGTTGCGCCGCCAGTTGGGGGTTTGCGGAGTGCATCAGGGCGTGTGCCTGCAGCAGCAGTTCCGGGCGTTGTGCTGGAACGCCGTCGCCGAGCAGCGCCAGTGCGCGCGCGCCATCTTCCTGCGCCATGGCCAGTTCTGCTGCCAGCAGTCGTGTCACGCGCGCGGCGGCTGCATCGCCTTGTGCCAAAAGCTGCAAGCGGGCCAGCAAGGCGTCGGCTTGCGCGAAATCACGCAACTTCAGCGTGGCCAGAATGGCGCTGCTCAGCACGGCCATCTTGCGCGCCGGCTCCAGACGCTCGAACGTCAGTGCGTCGGCCTCCTCCTTCCACTGGCGCAGCGCATCGGGCGAAGGATTGGCCAGCACCCTGGCGCGCGCCGCCATCATGGCGTGCACGGGCGTGAGCGCCGCACTGGGCGCCGCAGCGCCGGCTGCGCCCTGGGGCAGGCGCAACTGCACATCGGCGATGCGCTCCGTGGTCAGCGGATGCGAGCGCAAATACGGGTAGGCGCCGCTGTCGCTGAGCCGGCTCGACAACTGCAGCTTCTCGAACATGCTGGCAAAGCCCTGCGGCTCAAATCCTGCCTGTGTCATCACGCCGTAGCCAACCCGGTCCGCCTCGCGCTCCATGTCGCGCGAAAAATTCAACTGGTTTTGCATCGACAGCGCTTGCCCGCCGGTCAGCAGGGCATTGGCGGCATCAGGGCTTTTGCTGGCGGCCAGCACGCCCAGAATCATGGCGCCCAGCAACCAGGGCGCCTGCTGGCTCTGCCTGGCGAGCATGCGCGAGATGTGGCGCTGCGTCACGTGGCTCAACTCGTGCCCCAGCACCGACGCCAATTCGTCGCGGTTGGACACGATGCCGATCAGACCCAGGTGCACACCCAGGTAGCCGCCCGGCAGGGCAAAGGCGTTCACGCTGCGGTCACGCACCAGCAGGATCTCCCAGGCCAGGCGAGAGTCCATCTCGGGTGAGATGTCACCGCGCAAACGCGCTGCCGCCAGCAGCGGTTGCCAGATGCCCTGCACGTACTCGGCCAGCACGGGATCGTCGATATAGTCCGGATCGCGGTAGATTTCGCGCGCGATGCGCTCACCCAGCCGTCGCTCTTCTCCCAGGCTCATGTCACCCACGTCGCCCAGATGGGGCAGGGGGCTGGCGGGCGTCGCGGGTCGCACCGCCAGGGGCAGCGCCAAGCCCAAGGCGCAGAGCGCCCACGACAGGTGACGAACCAGACGACGCAGCTTGAAAGTGCTCACAGGGTTTCCGATGCAATGAAGCCGCAGCGACAAACCGCGGCACATTGGCGCATTGCCGACAGGGAAATGGAGGTGACCATGGCCGTATGATGCTCGAAAAAGTTAAACGTTCGGTAAATCTGTTTTCAATTTCTCGACCCCAAACCCATGAGTTCACTGACCCATTTTGATGCCCAAGGCCAAGCCCACATGGTCGACGTGGCCGGCAAGCCTGCCACGCACCGTATAGCCGTCGCCGGTGGTCGCATCGACATGCTGCCCGCCACGCTGGCGCTGATTGTCTCCGGCAGTGCCAAAAAAGGCGACGTGCTGGGCATTGCGCGCATCGCTGGCATCCAGGGCGCGAAGAAAACCAGCGACCTGATCCCTTTGTGCCACCCGCTGGCGTTGACCCGAGTCGCACTGGCGTTTGAGACGGTTGCGGAGTTGCCGGGTGCTGCGGCGCATGTGAACTGCAGCGCCACCGTCGAAACCGTGGGACCCACCGGCGTGGAGATGGAAGCGCTGACGGCCGTGCAGGTCGCCCTGCTGACCATCTACGATATGTG
>CAIKVZ010000215.1 GCA_903830985.1 uncultured beta proteobacterium | reverse complement strand
GACCCTGCCCAGATCGCCGGCCATTTACGGTGCCCGGCCCACAACAAATAGGCGACTGCAAAGCCCGCAGCCGGAAAAATGGGGCTGGCATAGCTGGGCGCAACCGCAAAGCTGATACCCAGAGCGCCGAGCGCCAGGTAGGTCAGAGCCGCAATCCATGCGCGCGAATAATGAAATTTTCCCGGTCGGAATGAAATTGGATCTGGCATGTCGTGGAACATCATTGCGAGAAATAAAAATGCATATGACCCGCAGCCGGTTAAACGCACTTCGCCGCGAAATAGTCATCGGCGCAGGGCCCCAGTTTACCGCTCGCGATTGGGATGAGCAGAGAAACCGGGCAGCATCGGCGCGCCCATTGAGTGGAAAGGCTATTGCTACGCACAAGCCGTGCCAGCCGCGGCCAGATTGAACCATCCCCGGGAGCGGAAACTGTCCAGGCCGTCGAACATCCTGATGACAGGAGCTGCCGCCCCAACTATGGCGTCACCTCCCTGGTGGCCCGGCCTGGGCGGCCACTGCGCGGTGCGCCATCAGCCTGCGGGCCCGGCCTTGCGGCGTCCGAGTGAGCTTTTGCTGGCCATTGGCCCACAAAAACAGGCCTGTCGGTCACCGTCCGTCAGTTGGCACGGGCTATGCAACCCCTGTTGGTGACGAAGGGCCCAGCCCCCGTACATCGAAGAGGTCGATTCGGTCACCATGGGCTCGCAGATTAGGAAACTACATGATGTATCAGTTCGATCTCCCCCAGCGAAGGGCTAAGCTGGATCTGACCGGAATTGGATGGCCCAAGTGCGGGTGCCGCTGCGCGACGGCGCCACTGCGGGCGAGGAACTGACCATGTACCTCGCACTCGGATTGCAGATTCCACAGGAAGTGACGGACGGCATCATTTTGCTCGATCAGCAGGGGAACATTCTGTCGCACAACCATGCGGCGAACACGCTGGTCCAGCAAGGCGCTGCGCTGCGCATGGTGCTCAAGCGAGCGGTGGAAAGTGAGGCCCGTTCGGGCGAGGCCCTGCCCAAGCAACTCGAGTTTTTTTTGGGTGCTTTCAATCAGCCCAAGCGCAAGACCAAAGCCTGGCTGTGCCGCTATGGTGTCAAAGAGTTTGCCATCTTCATTGCCCCGGACGCCGATGCGCTGGCACAAACCGCGCAGGCCGATGAGAGCGGGATGTCGCCCGTTGACCTGCTCGGGGATCGGGTCCGGGAAAAAATGGCTGTTTTGCGCAGCCTGCTCAAAGGCGGCGCTGGCGCAGTGGCGCGCGATGAAGCGGCCATTGCGGCCACATCCGATCAGCTCGACCAGTTGCTCGCTGCAGCCTCCGAACTCGCACAACTGCTGCAACGCGATCAGGTCTTCGACGATGCACGCCTGAACCTCGCCGAGCAGATCCGGCAAATCGCTCCTGGCCTGTGGGCGGGCTGCGGCGTTCGCTACGTCATCAGCCCGCCGGTCGGCGCCGGTTCGGTGACGCACGATGGTGGCGATCACCGCGCTGCGGTTGGCGGAAGCGACCAGCACCGATGGCATGGCACCGAGCATCGGCAGCTATTCAATGTCATCAGGCGCCTGAGAGCTGCAGCCCGATGCGCAGCTGGGGCGGACGGGCCTTCTGTGCGAGCCCATATCGAGTGCGCATCGACGGGCCAAGCCGGGAAGCTCACTCGTGGCGCAGCGCCTCGATCGGATCCATGCGCGCGGCGCGCCGCGCCGGAAAGTAGCCGAACAGCACGCCGATGCCGGCGGAAAAAACCAGCGACAGCAGGTTGATGAAGGGGTCGAAGACGTAGGGCACTTCCATAACCCCTGACAGGACCCAGGAGGCACCGGTGGCGATGATGATGCCGACGACTCCGCCCAGCGCGGACAGCACCACGGCCTCGATCAGGAACTGCAGCAGCACTTCGCCCTCGAGCGCGCCCACGGCCAGGCGCAGGCCGATTTCGCGCGTGCGTTCGGTCACGCTGACCAGCATGATGTTCATGATGCCGATGCCGCCCACCAGCAGGCTCACCGCGGCCACGGCGCCGAGCAGGGTGGTCAGTACGCCCATGGTGCTGGACAGGGTTTCGGCCAGTTGCTGGGTGTCAAAAATGTTGAAGTTGTCGTCGTCGCTCTCGGCCAGCTTGCGCCGTTCGCGCATCAGTTGCCGCAGGGCCGCCTTGAGAGGAATGCTGTCGCTGTCTTCTTCCATGGACACCAGCAATGAGCTGACCTTGCGGCTGCCAGTGACGCGGCGCTGCAAGGTGTTCAGCGGCAGCAGCACCACGTCGTCCTGGTCGCCCATGCCGCCCTGGCCCTTGGCGGCAAGGATGCCGATGACGTTGCAGGAAAACTGCTTGACGCGCATGGGTTCTCCCAGCCCGGTCTGCCCAATGGCGCCGCCAAAAAGTTCGCGCCGCACGGTCTCGCCGATGAGGCAGACCGCCGCGCCCGCGCGCTGCTCGTCGGGCTCAAAGATGCGACCGCTGGCGAGCTTCCAGTTGCCGGCAGGGAACCATTCGATGGTGCTGCCCGTGACGGTGGTCGCCCAGTTGCGCCCGTTGGCCACCACGGTGACGCTGGCGCGGCCCAGCGGTGCCACCACGGCCACGCCGCCGATCTGCGCGGCGATGGCCTGCGCGTCGGCTTCGGTGAATTGCGGCACGCCGCCGCCGCCACCACCGCCACCGTGGCCGCGCTGCCCGGGCTGGACCATCAGCAAATTCGTGCCCAGGCCGGAGATCTGCGCCTTGATGGCGGCGGTGGCGCCGTTGCCCAAGGTCACCATGGTGATAACGGCGCTGACGCCGATGACGATCCCGAGGATGGTCAGGAAGGAGCGCAGCAGGTTGCGCCGCACCGAGCGCAAGGCCAGCATGAAGACCGAGTACAGCATCAGGTGGTCCCGGTTTGTGGGGTTGCCGGGGCCGGCTGCGCCGGCGCTGCCAGGGTGGGATGGGGGTTGTTCACATCCTTGGCGATGCGGCCATCGACGAAGGTCACCATGCGCCGCGCGTAGGCCGCCATGTCGGGCTCGTGGGTGACCATCAGCACGGTGATGCCGTGGTCGCGGTTCAGCGCCAGCAGCAGGCCCATGATTTCGTGGCTGCGCTGCGTGTCCAGATTGCCGGTGGGCTCGTCGGCCAGCACCACGGCGGGTTGGGTGACGATGGCGCGCGCAATGGCCACGCGCTGCTGTTGCCCGCCCGAGAGTTCGCCCGGCGTGTGCTGCTCCCAGCCTCCCAGTCCGACGGACTGCAGGGCCTTGCTGGCGGCGGCGCGGCGCACTGGCGCAGAGTCGCCGCGGTACAGCAGCGGCAGCTCGACATTCTCCTGCGCCGAGGTGCGCGCCAGCAGGTTGAAGCCCTGAAACACAAAGCCCAGAAAGCGCCGGCGCAGGCGCGCGCGCTGATCCCGCGACAAGGCCTCGACGTGGGCGCCCTTGAACAGGTACTCACCGGCGGTGGGCGTGTCCAGGCAGCCCAGGATGTTCATGGCGGTGGATTTGCCGGAGCCGCTGGGTCCCATGATGGCGACGAATTCTCCGGCGCGGATTTCCAGGGCTATGCCCTTGAGTGCCAGCAGCTCGGCCGCGCCCGCGCCATAGCGTTTTGTCACCCCACGCAACTGGATCAGCAGTTCACTCATTTGGCCGCCGCGAGTTTCTGGTCGGTGATCACCAGCATGCCGGCCTGCAAATCTCCGCCGGTGATCTCGGTCATGTGCCCGTCGCTGATGCCCGGCGTCACGGCCACGGCCACTGCGGCGCCGTCGCGCAGCACCCAGACCTGCTTGGCGCTGGCGGTGCTGGCGCCGGCCGCTGCGGACCTGCGTGGACCGCCGGGCATGCGTGGCGTCAGGCTGGCCATGACGCCGCCCGCTGCCTTGGCCGCTTTGGCGCCGGCCGCGGTGGGCGTGAAGCGCAGCGCGGTGTTGGGTACCAGCAGTACGTCGTTGCGTTGCGTGGCGGTGATGCTGGCCGTGGCGGTCATGCCCGGACGCAGGCTCAGGTCGGTGTTGTCGACGTCCAGGTAGGTCAGGTAGGTGACGACGTTGTCGGTGATGGTCGAGCCAAAGCCCACGCGGGTGATGCGTGCCGGGAAGTTGCGGTTTGCGTAGGCGCTGACGGTGAATGTGGCCTGCTGGTCGACTTTCACGGCGCTCACGTCGGCTTCGTCGACATACACCCACAGGCGCAGCTTGCTCAGGTCCTCGGCCACGGTGAACAGGGTGACGGCCTGCAGCGAGGCTGCCACCGCGTTGCCCGGATCGACGCTGCGCGTCAACACCACGCCGTCGGCCGGTGCCGTGATGGACGCCTTGGACAGGTTGATCTGGTCGGTGGACAGGGCGGCCTGCGCGTCGTTCACCCCGGCGCGGGCGCTGGTCTCGTCGGCCAAGGCGCGCGCCAGCGCGGCGCGGCCGGCGTCGAGTTCGGCCCTGGACGGGACCTTGCCGCCGGACAGCCGGGCCACCTCTTCCAGCCGGTCCAGGCTGGCGCGGGCCTCCTTGACGGTGGCGTCGGTCTGCGCCACCTTGGCGCTGGCGGCGGCCACGGCGGCCTGCGAGCGCAGGATCTGGTCGTGCAGCTTGGCGGTGTCGAGCACCACCAGCACCTGGCCTTTCTTGATGCGGTCGTTGACGTCGACGTTCACCTTGAGCACCGTGCCCGAGAGTTCACTGTCGATGCTGATGGTGCGCGTGGGCTGGATCGTGCCGTTGGCGATGACGGTCAACGTGAGGTTGCCGCGCGTTGCCGCCTGGCTGTTGTAGCTCGGCGCCGCGTTGGCGGCCTTCTGCACCTGCCAGTACCACAGGCCGGCGCCGGCCAGTGCCACGGCGAGCACGCTGCCCCAGACCCAGGGTCGACGGTACCAGACCTTGCTTGCGGGCTCGTCCAGCAGCGTGGCGATGTCGGTCGCGCCCTCGGCGGGTGTTGCCGCGGGTGCTGCAGGTGCTGCTGCTGCTGCAGGCTTTTCAGGTGGGGTCGGCGTATTCATGGGCGGGCATTCCGGGTTGCTTCTTCGTTCTGTGGATCGCTGGCAGCGGGGCTGTCAGGGCGCCAGCCGCCACCCAGCGCCTTGTACAGGCGCACGTGGTCGGCACTGACAGCGGCGCCGGCGCT
>CAIKVZ010000214.1 GCA_903830985.1 uncultured beta proteobacterium | reverse complement strand
GTGCAGGGCATCTCTCTGAGCAAGCTGCGCTACCGCTGGGCCGCAATGAACCCCGCGGCGAGCGACCAGTCGGACATGGAGAGCTACACCGGCTCCGAGCCGCTGGACCCGGCGCTGGCCGACCGCTTTGCGCTGTTCGTGCGCGCCGTCGATTGGGACGACCTGAACGAGGACGAGCGCGCGTGCGTGACCTCGCCCGCCGGCGAAGGCAAGCTGGCGCGCGAGAACCCACGCCTGCGCGACCGCGTGCAGGAATGCCGGCGCCTGTTTGTCGAGCAGATCGAGTCCTGCCCCACACCCGTCCTGCACTACGTGACCACGGCCGTGACGGCGCTCAACAGCGCCAAGGTGCGCATCTCGCCGCGGCGCGCCCGCCTCATGGCGCGCAGCCTGCTGGCGGCCAAGCTGATCAAGGGCGACTTCACAGAGAAGACCGTCAAGCTCATCCTCGAGTGCAGCCTGCCGCACGCGACATGGGGCGCTGAGGTGGCCAAGAACGTGCTGGACGCCGTGCACCGCCTGGCCTGGGAGGCGGCGGTCAAGGCCGGCGGGCGCTGGGTTGACCTGATGTTCGCCGAGGCCCGACTCGACAAGAAGCTCGAGGTGCTGCTCAGACACTGCCCCTCGCCCGACGACGGCACGCAGGCCGTGGCGCAGATCCTGGCGTCCGAACCGCGCGACCGCGCCGCGGCCTTTGCCTTTGCGCTCTACCCTGCTGCCGCCATGGGAAAGTTGCCGCTTGGATCGGAAGGCGCCAACGACCTGGGCCGCATCGCCAGCCCCATCCTGACGGTGGACGCCGACGTGACCTGGAGCGAGCGCGGCACCGTGAATGCGCCGCACCATCCGTCCTACGACGCGTTTGCCAAGGTACTGGGCAACCTCACGGGTGCCAGGGCCGAGCGCGCGCGGCAATTCTTTTCGTGGTGTCTGGTGGAGCAGGTTCAGGTGAAGGACCCAACCGGGCTGGAGAAGGAGATCGAGGCCTGCGCCAAGCTCCTCAAAAAACAGGTGGCTGCATCATGATGGAACCCTCGCCATTGCGCGGGCTGCAGCGCCCGACCCAGCACGCCAACGCCGGATGGGGCGGCCCGCCTTCGCGCCAGCGTCGCGAGCGCATCCGCAGCACGTTGCTGGGCAGCGACGACGGCGAGATTCGCTGCCCGCGCATGATCCGCCTGGGCTTCAGCTTGCTGCCGGGAGAGAACCCTTTGGACTTCGTCAACAGCCTGTTGATTGACGAAGGCTACGGCAGCCCCGAAGAACTGCGCAGTGCGCTGGGTCTGCCGGACCGGCCCTACCTTTGCCGCCCGTCGCTGGAGCCAGCCTGCGCCCTGAGTGCTGCGCCCGCCGAGGTATTGAGGCAGGCGTTGATGCTGGGTCTGTGCACGGCGCAGCAGTTTGATCCGCTGCGCCCCGTGATCTGGACCCTGGGCAGCCTGACGCGTGTCGTCGATCTGTTTGACGCGCAGGGGTTTTACCAATGACACCCGCGCTGTTTCACGCACTGCTGCAGGAACTGGTTGACGAGAACCCCTTTGCCATTCGCGCCGCGTTGCGCATCCTGCAGGTCGAGTTCACCACAGAGGTGTCAACCCTGGCCGTGACCTGCGAGGCACGCCCGCGCTTGCTGGTGAACCTGGGATTTCTGAGCGAGCACGCCCTGACCGAGGCGCACACCAAGGCCGTCATCGTGCACGAGTTCCTGCACGTGCTGCTGCGCCACACCGAGGGACGCCAGCCGCTCACACCGGCGCGGCATCTGGCCTTTGACGCGGTGATCAACGCCATCATCCATCGGCAATACGGCGTGGCGTATTCCTCCATGATGTCGCGCTACTACGGGCAAGCGACCGGCCTGCAACAGTTGCTGCGACCCATGAACGCGCAGGAGGCACAGTGGTTCGGCATGCACGGCAGCAACGCGCCAGCCTGGATCCGCGCCTGGGCCGGTCTCTATGCGGGAACGTTGATCGCCGACGACATCGAGAGCCTGGCCAACACCTTGAAGCAGCAGGTGCTGTCCCCTTCGAGTCGGACCCGCCCCGGGCCATTCAGGCTGGAGGACGATTCCTTCGACGTGTCGGACCTCATCGGCAACCACGCCGACCTGGGGGTCGAGGCCGAGGGACCGCTCGCCGATGCGCTGGACAGCGCGCTCAAGCAGATGAACGGCCACGGCATCTGGCGCAGCCCGCACGAGCGCGGCATTGGCGGCGCGCTGGTGAACTGCCTGACGGCGCCGAGC
>CAIKVZ010000213.1 GCA_903830985.1 uncultured beta proteobacterium | reverse complement strand
CTGGTGAACAAGCTGTTCGGCCTGTTCGGCATCGGCCCGGTGAAGATGCTCTACACCGAGATCGCCGTGGTCGTGGCCCTGGTGCACGTGATGCTGCCCTTCATGGTGATCCCGGTCTGGACCTCGTTGCAAAAGCTCGACCCCGGCGTGGAAAACGCCGCGCTCTCGCTGCAGGCCACGCCCTTCATCACGCTGCGCCGCATCGTCCTGCCGCAGGTGCTGCCGGGCATCCTGTCGGGCAGCCTGATCGTTTTCGGCCTGTCGGCCAGCGCTTTCGCCATCCCCGGGCTGCTCGGTGGACGGCGCCTGAAGATGGTCGCCACGGTGGTCTACGACGAATACCTGCACGAGCTCAACTGGCCGCTGGGCGCGGCGATTGCGCTGACGCTGCTGGTGGCCAATCTGGTGGTGATGCTGAGCTACAACCGGCTCATCGAAGGCCGCTACAAGAAAGCCCTCGGTTAGTACTCCGGCCCAGAAATATCGAAACATGAAAGCGCGCCTTCACACCCATGCCGTTGTTGCCAATGCTCGCCATAGCCCCCGCTATGTCTGCGCTTTGCGCCTAGGCCTGGGCGCGAATCCATCACTTTCATTTTGTTCCTCAACTTCTGTGTCGGAGCACTAGTCATGAGAAAAAACGGACCCATCGCCCTGGCCTTCAACGCCCTGGTCATCGCCTTCATGCTGGCGCCGCTGCTGGTGGTGTGCCTCGTGGCTTTCACGCCCGAGAACACTCTGACCCTGCCCACGACCGAGTTCTCGCTGCGCTGGTTTCGCGCCGTGTTCGAGCACCCGGACTTCATGCAGTCGTTCTGGAACAGCCTGTGGCTGGCACTGGCCTCGGCCACGCTGGCCACGCTGCTGGCCGTGCCCGCGGGCCTGGCGATCACGCGCTACAACTTTGCCGGACGCGGCTTCCTCAACGGCCTGTTCCTGTCCCCGCTGATCATTCCGCACCTGGTGCTGGGCGTGGCCTTGCTGCGTCTGTTTGCCCTGGTGGGCGGCGGCGGCAGCTTTGGCTGGCTGATTCTGGCGCACGCCCTCATCATCACGCCCTACACGCTGCGCCTCGTGGTGGCGGCGTTGGTGGGCTTTGACCGCAGCGCCGAACAGGCCGCGCTGTCGCTCGGCGCGAGCCAGGCCACGGTGTTCACGCGCATCACCCTGCCCATGATCCTGCCCGGTGTCACCGGCGGCTGGCTGCTGGCCTTCATCAACAGCTTTGACGAGGTGACGATGTCGATCTTTGTCACCGCGCCCAGCACCGTGACCCTGCCGGTGCGCATGTACATGTACGCCACCGAGTCCATCGACCCCCTGATGGCCGCCGTGTCGGCGCTGATGGTGGCCGTGACCGCCTGCGCGATGCTGCTGCTGGACCGGGTCTATGGACTCGATCGGGTACTCGTGGGGCGAACATGAGTGAACCCCTGTTCCATCGCGTCGCCGAGCAACACCGCGCCGTCGTCCAGTTCACGCTCGACGGCCAGCTGGCCAGCGCCCTGGCCGGCGACACAGTGCTGACCGCCGTGCTCACCCAAAGCGGTCAGCTGCGGCGCAACGAATTCAGCGGCGCGCCGCGCGCCGGTTTTTGCCTGATGGGCGCTTGCCAGGACTGCTGGATGCAGACCGCCACGGGCGAACGCCTGCGTGCCTGCTCCACCTTCATCGCACCCGGCATGGCGCTGCTCAGTGGGGGCGCATCCGCATGAAAAACATTGCTGACCCCGGACGCCACACCAAGCGGCAGGTGCGCGGAGGGCGGCCGATTTGTGCGCGTTTGGCACCATGAGGACGAACGCCGCGCATCTGCAGCGCAGCCACGAAACCAAGCAGGGGGGGCTTGTGCAAGCCGTCATCGTCGGCGCCGGACCGGCCGGGGTGCGCGCCGCCCAGACCCTGGTGGCGCATGGCCTGCGCCCCGTGCTGCTGGACGAGGCAGCGCGTGCCGGTGGCCAGATCTACCGCCGTGCTCCGGAGAACTTTCAGCGTTCGGCCAGGACCCTGTACGCCTTTGAAGCGGGACGCGCCAGCGCCCTGCATGCCGCAGCCGACAGCCTGCTGCACAGCGTGGACCACCACCCCGACAGCCTGGTGTGGAACGCCCAGAGCGGGCAACTCGACGTGCTGCACGGGCGCAGCCAGACCACGCGCCAGCAGCCCTACACCCAGCTGATCGTCGCCACCGGCGCCACGGACCGCATCCTGCCGGTTCCGGGCTGGACCCTGCCTGGCGCCTACAGCCTGGGCGCCGCGCAGGTGGCGCTGAAATTCCAGGGCGTCGCCATCGGACAGCGCGTGGTCTTCATGGGCACGGGCCCCCTGCTGTATCTCATCGCCTGGCAGTACGCGCGCGCCGGCGTCGAGGTGGCGGCGGTGCTGGACACCAGCCGTTTTTCCGACCAACTGGCCGCATTGCCGGGCCTGCTGACCCAGCCTGCCGTGCTGGCCAAGGGCCTGTATTTCGTGGCCTGGCTGCGCGCCCACGGCGTGGCGCTGCACAGCGGCGTGCGCCCCGTGCGCGTGCTTGGGCAGTCGCGTGTTCGCGCCGTGGTCTGGCACGACGGCAGGCAGGAGCAAACCCTGAGCTGCGACGCCGTCGCCATGGGCCATGCGCTGCGGTCGGAAACGCAGCTGCCCGACCTGCTGGGTTGCCGTTTCGCCTGGTCGGCCCAACAGCGCGCCCACCTGCCCGAGCGCGACGCAGCCGGGCGCTCCAGCGTCGCCGGCGTGTACCTGGCGGGCGACGGCGCCAGCATCATGGGTGCGGATGCGGCCGAGTGGGCCGGCGAACTGGCGGCGCTGACCCTGCTGGGGGACGCTGGCGTGAGCGTGGACGCAGCGCGCGCCAGCTTGCTGCAAGAAAAACTGAAAAATCTGCAGCGCTTTCGCACCGGCCTGGAGCAGGCTTTTCCCTTTCCCGAGAAATGGGCCGCGCAGGCGCCGGACGAACTGGTGGTGTGCCGCTGCGAACACATCACGGCGGGCGAGCTGCGCCGCACCGTGCGCGAGACTGGCGCGAACGAGATGAACCGCCTCAAGGCCTTGTCGCGCGT
>CAIKVZ010000212.1 GCA_903830985.1 uncultured beta proteobacterium | reverse complement strand
ATGTTCTTTGGGCAAGACCGCCTGGACTTCGTGGCCGAGGCCGTCGCCAGCGCCTGAAGCGCACGGGCGAACCGTCTACCGTGGCGCTGCGATGGCGCAACGCGCCGCTGCCAGGTCCCAGCCGGCCCAGCCGCAGCTCTTGAAGAACACCGGCCCCCTCGGACGGGTCGCTGCATAGCTGCTCCAGGCGAGAGTGCCACCAACGACATCGGCCAGCGTGGGCAGGGCCGGCACATCAATGCCGGCTTGCAGCAGGTCACCGGCCTCGTGATCGGCGTCGCGCGTGTCCACCACCAGCCGGCCCTCGGCCGCGAGGCGTCGGCAAATGAATGCATCCCACTCGACCATGCGTGGCGTGAAGGCGCCCACGGCGGCGACAAAGGCGTCGGGCCGCGGCATGGCGCGCAGCGCGACTTGCTGCGCCGGCGTGCTGCTCACCACCAGTGGG
The DNA here is from genome assembly GCA_903830985.1 of uncultured beta proteobacterium. GTDB lineage: Bacteria > Pseudomonadota > Gammaproteobacteria > Burkholderiales > Burkholderiaceae_C > CAIKVZ01. The sequence goes on along the minus strand of CAIKVZ010000212.1, from coordinate 3,324 downwards.
CAATCGGCCAGGGCGGCGTTGGGGTCGTCGACACGACGCGCGCGCAGACCCAGCGTCTGCGCGTGCAGCACCAGCGCGTCGGCGCTGGCGCGGCTGCGCGACGCCACCCAGACCTCCTGCAGCCCCAGACCCGCGTGAAAAGCCTCGATGTGGGAGCGGCCCTGCACCCCCGCGCCCACCACCAACAGCGGGCCGTCGGTGCGCGGCGCCAGCCGGCGCGCCGCCAGCAACGACACGGCGGCGGTGCGCCGCGCCGTCACCGTCGGGCCGTCCAGGAGGGCGAGGCGCGTGCCGGTCTGCACATCGAACACCACGATGTCACCCTGTATCGTGGGCAGGCCACGCGCGCCGTTGTCCGGGATGAAGGTGATGAGCTTGGTGATGGCAACTTGCGCGTCGGTGGCCGGCATGACAAACAGGCTGCCGCCGCCGGGCAGCGCCTGCACGATGCGCGCCGGAACGTTCACATCGGGGTCGGCAAGCAAGGCTTCGAGCTGCGCGACCAGTGCGAGGTAAGGCAGGGCGGCGGCGGTCTCGGAGGCGTTCAAATGTTGCATGGCGTGTGTCGAATCGGCGAGGTCAGGCGTCAAGAAATGCGTGATTGCAAGACCTGACCCCATCCCATCAAAGGCGGCTCAGCAGTTCCGCCTTTTTGCTCGCGTATTCCTGCTCGCTCAGGATGCCGCGGCTTTGCAGCGCGGCGAGCTTTTCGATGCTGGCAAAGATGTCGCTGTCGCCAGCCGATGAAGCGATCGCATTGTTGACCGGTGCGTAACCGGTGTTGCTGTAGACGGGCGCGGGCGCGGGCTGGGGCGCCGGGTTCAGGGGTGGCTGACCGTTGATGCTGATCACCGGCAGGCGCGACAGATCGACGTAGCCGAACTGGCTGGAAAACGTCACCGAGTAGCCGCCGCTTTGCTGCTGTGAGACTCCGCCAATCTGGTGATCCAGCGTGTCATAAATGACGACCTGGCCGTTGGACTCGATGGCCAGGCGCCGCGCCTGGGAGAACCAGGCGTAACGCATGCCGTTCTGGCCGCCGGAGCTGTTGGGCCATTTCAGATCCGGGCCCCACCAGTTGGCTTGCGCCGGCACGGGCACAAACAGGCTGTTGGGATTGGCCGCATCATCGGGCGAGCCACCGAAACCGTTGTACGACGTGTTGCCGTTTTGTGTCTGGCTCTGGAAGCTGCCGCTGCGCATCAGGCCGGGCTGGCTGGCGATCAGGCGCGACAACTCGGCGCACAGGTTGTCGACCCGGCCCTTGAGGTAGTTGTTGAACATGTCGCCGATCATGGTCATGCCACCCTGCATCCACTGGCCGGAGCCACCGAACTCGTAGTGGCTGAACTGCGCCATGCTGCCATTGCCGTTGATCACGGAGTTGAGCATGCTTTGCACGGCGTCAAAGCTGAAGCCATGGCGCTGAGCGATGTCTTGTACGGCAAGGATGCCAGTGGGGGAGAGTTGAGCCATGGGTCACCAAGGTTGGGGCTGAGAGGGAAGCCAGAATGCCCGGAGCACCCGGGAAAACCCTGCACTGTAGTTCATTCCCAACTTGGTGCATGAATTGCATTGCCCGTCGCAAACCGGCGCAGCCCGAATTCTCACAGTACACTTATGTATTGAACGCCAGGGCAGGCAGCCTTGACGCTCGAACCGGGTCCGTGCAAGGGCCTGCAACCCATCAGGATGCAAAGCAATGAACACGGTATCTTTCCACTGCAGCAGCCCGGTATGAACGACGGCTACCTCGACTTCGTCAACTCACCGCTGGGCAACTGGCTGGCCAAATCCCTGGGCCTGCCCAAGCCGCTGGTGCTGGAGCGCTACCGGGCCGGTCAACCGGTGATCGACGGGCCGGTGTTGCTCGGCGGCGGTGGCGCGCCGGAACTGTTGCCGGCACTGGCTCGGGTGTTCAAAATCATCGGCGCGCAGACCCTGGCCCATTCCCAGCTGCGCCAATGGACGCCGGTGGCGAACCAGGCGGGCCTCATGACCGGCGCCTGGGGCGCGGACGGCACAGGTGAAAAGCTCAAGGCCCTGGTGTTCGACGCCACGGGCATGGACGACAGCACGCAGTCCGACGCCCTGTACCAGTTCTTTCACGACAGCGTGCGCTCGCTCAAAGCCTGCGGGCGGGTGCTAATCGTGGGGCGCCCGCCTGAAGCCTGCAAAAACCCGCGCAAGGCCACGGTGCAGCGCGCGCTCGAAGGCCTGAGCCGCTCCCTGGCCAAGGAGCTCAAGCGCGCCATCGGCGTGCAGTTGCTCTACGTGACGGAGGGCGCCGAAGAGCAGATCGAGTCCAGCCTGCGCTTTCTGCTCTCGCCGCGCGCGGCCTACATGTCGGCGCAGGTGGTGCGAGTCGGACTGCCGGTGGGCCCGGCGTCCACTCCCGCGGACTGGGCACAGCCCCTGGCCGGCAAGAAGGTGCTGGTGACCGGCGCCTCGCGCGGCATCGGTGAATCGATCGCGCAAGTCATGGCAAGAGAAGGCGCGAGCGTGATCTGCCTGGACATGCCGCAGGCGCAACCGGGCCTGGACGCGGTGGCGCACAGCATCGCGGGCAGCGTGCTGGAACTGGACATCTCTGCCGCCGATGCGCCGCAACAGCTGGTGGACGCGGCGCTGGCCCAGGGCGGCTGGGACGTGGTGGTGCACAACGCCGGCATCACACGCGACAAGACCCTCGCCAACATGAAGCCGCACCTGTGGCAAAGCGTGGTCAACGTGAACCTGTCGGCGCAGGAGCGCATCAACGACGCGCTGGTGGCGTCGGGCGCGCTGAAGAGCGGCGGGCGCATCGTCTGCGTGTCGTCGATCTCCGGCATCGCCGGCAACATGGGGCAGACCAACTACGCCTTCTCCAAGGCCGGCGTGATCGGCATGGTGCAAAGCATGGCGCCGCTGTTTGCGGAAAAAGGCATCACCCTCAACGCCGTGGCGCCGGGATTTATTGAGACGCAGATGACGGCCGCCATTCCCTTTGCCCTGCGCGAAGCCGGGCGCCGCATGAACGCCATGAGCCAGGGCGGCCTGCCGCAGGACGTGGCCGAGGCAATCGCCTGGTTCGCCAGTCCCGCGTCTGCGGGGCTGAACGGCAACGTGGTGCGCGTCTGCGGCCAAAGCCTGATCGGCGCCTGAGCCCATGAAGACGGTGCAGATCGAGCACGCGCCAGGCGCCCTCGCCATGGCACTTGCCATGCTGCGCGCCGGCGGCAAGTCGGCGCAGGCCGTGCAGGCGCTGCCCGAATTGACCTATGTGCGACCCCTTGTGCTGCTGGAACGCGCCCACGTCGAGCGCTACGCCAGGGTCTGCGGCTT
>CAIKVZ010000211.1 GCA_903830985.1 uncultured beta proteobacterium | reverse complement strand
CACCTCTTGCTTGCCATAGGTCGGGTTGGTGCTCTTCGAGTCACGGGCGTCGCCGAGCTGCTTGCCGTGGGTGCGCAGGCGGTTGCGCAGCGCCTTCTCGGCATCGCTCAAAAAGGCTTCGGGCTTGTCGTGGCCGACGCCAAGTTGATCCACGGCCGCGTACGCAGCCGTCTCGGCCACCGTGCGGGCCGCTTTGACGGTCTTTTCCAGCGCGCTGCGCAGGTCTTTGTCGAGTGCTTGCATCATGGGGAATCAGGCCTCAGTGAAGGATGACCGGGCCTTTTTTCAGGGCCTGTGCGATGGTCTGTTTGGCATCCATCAGCCATGCCTCGATGTCTTCGTCGTTCTTGATGGTGCGGCTGGGCAGCTTGACGAACTGCGCCTCGGGTTCCATCAGTTCAGCGGCGGCCACCAGCACGGCATCGAACCGCGATTCGATGGCGGCCACGCGATCTGCGAACGATGAGAGCGACAGACGATCGACCGTCGCCAGCACTTCATCGGTGGTGGCCACCTGCACCTTGGGTGCATCGGTGAGGGTGAGCTTCTGGGCGGCGAGTAGGCTGTTGCGCTGCTCAGGCTCCAGCTGCTTCCAGTTGGTATCGGCGTCCAGGCGCGCCATGCCGTTCTTGTGGCGGGTCTGGTAATCGGCGTGCAAGCGGTTCAGCTCGTCTCGCAGCAACTGGGTGAGGCTGGCCACCAGCGGCGCGACGGGATCGGGCTCCTCCAGCAACTGGCGCTGCTGCTCCAGGTGAGTGACTTGCGCCACCAACACTTCGGCACCCGATTGCCCATTGGCATGGGCCAGCAGGCGCTTGAGAATGTTCCAGGTGGGCAGGCGCTTGTCGATGCGGTCGGCGACATCCATCCAGGTATCGATGACGGCGCTGAGTTCGTCGCGTTGGTTGTACAGGGCCAGCAGTTGCTCGTTGCCGACGGTGAGCCGGATTTCTTCCAGCCCCTTCGTTTCCGGGCTTGCCGGACGTGGGGCATCGCCCCCGGCGCGGTTGGCCAGTTCTTGCGCGCTGACCAGGAACTGCGGCACGTTGGCCAGTTCTTCGCCTTGCTTGGCTGTGAGACCGACTTTCTGCAGCACCTTGCGGATCTGGATGCGCTGCGCCGCCGAGACGGTAGCCGACTCGACCTTGAACATGGTCTTGCCGATTACCTTGCGCTCCAGGTCTTTCGGATCGATGGTTTGGCCCTTCTCGTCCTGGGCACGGATCAGACCCGCCACCAGCAGCACCTGCAAGCCACCGTCCACCGCGTCACCCGGCCAGCCGTAGGTGGCGCCTTCGAAGTTCTTGCGGATGTCGATGCCTTTCTTGCCGCCAGCAATGAAGGCCAGGATGGCTTTGCAGACTGGATTCTTGGTGGGCTCGCCGTCGTCACCCACGCTTTTAAGCGCATCAGGCGCACCATTCTGCGCTTTCTCGTAGACCTTGGCCCAACCAGCATGATCGGCAATGTGGAACTGCGGATAGAGCCGCTGCAGTGCGTTGGTAGCGGATTCCAGCGTCATCGCCTGCAGATCGGTGCCCAGGATTTCGTTGCCCCCGCCTTGGAAGACGCGGGCACCAGAGAAAGCCTCTTGCAGCAGTTCGCGGATCCTACCTTCAGCGGTTTGCTTGGTGGTCTCCATGGCCGAGCGAGCCTCGGTGCCCTCAGCGGTGTTGGGCACGCCGCGCTTGTCCAGCGTGGCGCTGGCAGCTTTGAAATCGATCAGGTAATGCCGCAGGTCATCGGCCGAGCGCTTGGGGATGAATACGAACACGGTGGGAGACTGGTTGCCCGCCTGGCGTGCGTCGGCCCGCACCGAGTTCTCGTCGATGCTCCAGCCATCGCGAACCCAGACGCAGATCTTCTCATTGGCGTCCCCCGGCAACTGCGCATCGAAGAACGGAAAGATGTCGCGCGTAACCTTGGACGTGCCTTGGGTGAGCGAAAGTTTGCGCACCAGCTCGCCGAACTTCTTGCGGATGCGATCGTCGCGCTCCGCCTCCACCCGGTGGGCTTCGTTGGCCAGGCTGTTGCGCTGGCTGAGAAACTCGTCGTTCCAGGCGGCGCTTTCTTCGGTCTGGATGCGGTACTCATCACCCACCTTCATCAGCAACTCACACTTGTCGAGCAGGCTCGGAAGCTTACTGCGAAGTGCGCTGGAGCCTTGGGTGAGGTCCTCCACCAGCAGATCTGCCAGTGTGTCGACCGTAGCGTGAATGCCAATTTCGTGGTTACTACTGCCCAGCTTATTGATTAGGAACACCAGGCCGCACGATCGCGCGATCAGGCGCTGGTCGTCGGTGCCCTTTGCCCAGACCATGGTCTTCTCATGGACCTTGCGTGGCAAAATGCGCGACTGGAGCAGCTTGTCGGCTGCATCGAAGTAGAGGTAGTCCGCGGGCACTACGCTGCCAACCGTTGCATCCAGGTTAGTTTGGATAACCTTGTGGATCATCGAGAGCTGGTTGCGCAACTGGCTGTCGGTGCCGGTCTGGTCCAGCACGCGCAGGGTGCTCTCCCAAAAGCGGCGGCGCACCGGAAGAATCGGGTAGTCCTGCGGGAAGAATTGAATGTCGTCGGCCCTGTGTCCGATCGTGGTACCGGCTAAGTGACGCGAGACTTCACCTAGGTTGGATTGCATCACTTTTTCAACCGGAGATTTGGCCTCGGGCTTTTTTGCGAGAATGACCTTCCGGATCACGGCATCGACGTCGGCGT
>CAIKVZ010000210.1 GCA_903830985.1 uncultured beta proteobacterium | reverse complement strand
TCCGTGCCGGCGCCGTCCTCGTCCTTCTCGCCGTAGACCGCGAACGTGATGCCGACACGGCGGAAAATCATCTCCGCCTCCTCGCGCCGCTTGGCCATCATGTCGCCGGGCTGGCGCGCCAGCCATTCATCATAGATCTTGTACTGGTCGCGGATCTGCGCGCCCTTCGTGAAAAACTCGTAGGGCAACCGGGTGTACATCTCGTCAAACTTGTGCATGTGCGCGCTCCTGTGCCAAGGATATCAAGTTCCGGAGTTTCAAAATCGGAACACAGGGCTAATTTTCACTCCGCGGCAGTCGATGCTGCCAATAGCGCGCTGCCAACTCACGCTGGCACTGTAGTTCTTCCGGCCTGTCCGAAGACCAGCTCATGGCACCGCAGTGCGGCGAGTCCAGCAGCCGAATGTGCCGTTCCCGATATCGCGCCAGCACCTCGGGGGCCGGATGGCCAAAGCGGTTGCGGTAGCCCGACTGAACCAGCGCCAGCGAGGGTGCCACCGCATCCAGAAACGCCGCGCTGGACGAGGTCTTGCTCCCATGGTGCGGCACCAGCAGCACATCGGCCTGCAAGTGGCTGCTGGCCACGAGCCGCGCTTCCTGGGCTTGCTCTATGTCCCCCACCAGCAGCGCGGTGCGCCGGCCATTGCCGATGCGCAGTACGCAGCTCATGGCATTGGTCTTGCGATTCATGCTGTAGTCATCGGCCAGCGGATGCAGCACCTCAAACTGCACACCATCCCAGTCCCAGCGCTGCCCGGCGGCGCAGCGTCGCGAGGCGCGCAGGCTCAGCAAAAGGTGATCGTCTTCCAGGGAGCTGAGCAGCCCAGCCTGCGGCTGCATGGCCAAGACGGCCTGTGCGCCACCGGTATGGTCGCTATCACGGTGACTCAGCACCAGGGTGTCGACGCGCCCGCCCAAGGCGCGCAACAGCGGCACCAGCACTCGGTGCCCGGCATCGCTTTCGCGGCTGAACCGGGGACCGGCGTCGTACACCAGGCTGTGGTTGGCAGTACGCACCAGCACGGCATTGCCCTGACCAATGTCGGCCGCCAACAGCGAAAATTGTCCGGTCTCAGGCCTTGGCGCCTGCCAGAGCAACACCGGCAGCAGCAAGGGCACACCCAGCGCCCGCACGCTCCAGGGCCATGGCATGGCCAGCAAGACACCCCCAACCACTCCGGCCAGCGCAGCCCACAGCGGCGCCGCAGCCACCGACACGCTGGCCAATGGCAATGCGGCCAGGCCCTGCAACACCAGGCCCATGGCCCAAACGGTCCAGGCGGCGACGTCCCACAGCGGCGCCCACAGGATGCCCAGCATGGACAGCGGCGTCACCACCAGGGTGACCCAGGGTATCGCGAGCGCGTTGGCCGGCAACCCCACCAGCGACACCTGGTTGAACAGCAGCAGACTCAGCGGCGTCAGCGCCAAGGTCACCACCCACTGCTCATGCAAGCCCGCGCGCACCCGCCCGCCCAAGCGCTTCGAGGCCTCGTCCTGCTGGCCCGAATCCGTGGCGAACAGCACGCCGACCGCAACAAAACTGAGCCAGAAACCAGCCTGCAGCAAGGCCCAGGGATCGAGCGCGACAATCACGACCAGGGCCAACAGCCAGACCTGCGGCCAGGGCCAGCGTCGACCCGAAAGTTTGAGCAGGCCCACCGTGGCCAGCATGGCGACGGTGCGTTGCGACGGCACGCCCCAGCCGCTGAACACGGCGTAGGCAGCGGCAAACAGCATGCCACCCACCAGGGCCGCGTTGGGCGCCGCAATGGCCAGGCAAAGCCGCACAGAGCGGCGCCACAAGGCCCCCACCAGCAAGGCTGCGCCCCAGGCAAACATCGTCACATGGACGCCTGAGATGCTCATGAGGTGGGCCACTCCTGTGGCGCGAAAGATGTCCCAGTCGGCCCGGTCGATGGCGTTCTGATCCCCCACCACCAACGCCGCAACCAGCCCGGCCTGCTGCCGATCCGGGATTCGCTGAAAAATGGCGTCGCGCACGCTTTGGCGCGCTTGTTCCACCGGGTGCCCCAGCGTCTGTCCCAGGCGCTCGGGTGCGGCGTCCCGGCTGCCGGCGCGCACGTAGCCCGTGGCCTGCACACCCTGCTCCCACAACCAGAGTTCATAGTCGAAGCCAAACGGATTGCTGGCGCCATGCGGCGCCTTCAGGCGCACCGTCAACTGCCAGCGCTCTCCCGCGCGCAGGTCAGCGGGTTGCTGCTGCAGGTCGGCCAGCATGCTGCCCGCGTCAAAACCGCCCAGGCCGTTGTACCAACCCAGCAGCAACTCCGGCGGCAGACTGACAGCGACACCGTTGAACTGGGCCGACTCCAGCGCCAGTCGAAAGCGCAAGCCGGTCTCATTGCGCTGCGGCATTGCGGACACAAGGCCAGTAACCCGAATATCGCGCCCCTCCCATTGAGGGTCCAGGCGCTGCGCGTCGAAGACAACGGCACGCAGCCCCACGCCAGCAAAACCAGCCGCCGCAGCCATGAATCCCAGACCCAACCAGATCACCCGTTGCCGCCGCGGGGGTGCGCGCCACAACACCATCAAGACCAGGCCTGCCGTCAGCACTATCCCGGAATAAATCGGCCACGGCCACAACGCGGCCTGCTGCAATTGCAGCCCACAGCCCAGCGCGAATCCGCCCAGCAGAGGCGGCAGGCGCGTTGGAAGTTCTGCGCTAGGATAGGGATGCTGACCCAACATGGCCACATGCTAACGTCGCAACGGTCTATCATCGACGCGTAGCATGCCTGTCAGCAGATTTAATTATTAAAATAGACACATCAACTGTCCCAGATCCATGTCAACCCAATCTGATCCCGATCCCTCCCCCGAAATCAAAACGGGCGAAGGTCCTTCACTGTCCATTGCGCGTCAACCAATCGTGGATGAGCACCGTGCGGTATTCGGTTACGAATTGTTTGACCGTGCCCACGCGGCTGGAACCCACACGGCAGCGAGCGACGCCGCCCTGTTGTTCAACGTGCTGTCGCTGGTGGACACAGAAGCCCTCATGGGCAAGAAGACGGTTTTCGTCAATTGCACGCACGCCAGTCTGGAAGACGGGCATCTGGAACTGGTGCAAGCCGATCGGGTGGTGCTGGAGGTTCCGCCCCTGGCTGGCAACGTCAAGGAAGAGATCGAAGCACGGGTTCCCGTGCTGGCCGATTTGCGCCGGCGTGGTTTTCGTCTCGCCTTCAGCTACAGCGTGCTGTCGCGCGCCTACGAAAGCTGGCTGCCCCACGCCAGCTTCATCAAGCTGGACATGACACAGATAAAGCCCGAACTGCTGGAACCCATGGTGCGTTTTGCGCGGCAGCACAGCACCAGCCAGATCGTCGCTGAAAAGGTCGAAACTGCGCAACAGTACGAGCGCATGAAGAGCCTGGGCGTGAAGCTGTTCCAGGGCCACTGGTTTGCCCATCCCGTGCTCATCAAGACGCATGCCGTGCGTCCTTCGCAGGCGACGATCCTGCAACTCATCAACCTGGTGCGCAAGCACGCCGATGTTTCGGAAATCGAGGAACTGCTCAAGCGCGACCCCACACTGTCGTTCACCATGCTGCGCTACATCAACTCATCCGGCTTTGGCCTGAGTTGTGAGGTCACTTCGTTTCGCCACGCGGTGATGATCCTGGGAATGAAAAAACTGTTCCGCTGGGGAGCGCTGCTGATGACCACGTCGCGCGCCGGCGAAGTGGCTGCGGCCGTGGGCACGACGGCGGTGGTGCGCGGGCGCCTGATGGAGTTGCTCAGCGCGGAGTTGTTGCCGCCTGAGGAGTGCGACAACGCCTTTGTCGTGGGCGTTTTTTCGCTGCTTGACACCATGCTGGGGATTCCCCTGAAGGAGGCCCTGGCCTCTGTCGCCTTGCCCGAGTCCATCGTCGACGCGCTGCTGCACCGAACCGGTGTCTTTGCGCCCTTCCTCACGCTCACCGAGGCCTGCGAAAGCGGCAACGAGGAGGATTTCCGCCGCGCCGCCGACGAATTGCAGTTGTCCAACCAGCAGGTGAACTGGGCCCACTTGCAGGCCCTGAATTGGGCCGAAACGCTCACCGACTAGCACCCCAAGAACATGACCAAGCCGCAATCCACTCCCGCTATCAGCACGACCACCGAGCCTGCACCCAGCCCAATGGAAGATCCAGAACACCAATCCATCGTGGCGCGCCAGGCGATCCTGGACGAGCAGCATGTGATCGTGGGCTACGAACTGTTCAACCGTGTTCCCAAGGCCACCGAGCACAACCTGCTCAGCGACGCGAACCTGTTGTTCAACGTGGTGTCCCTGGCCGACGCGCAAACCGTCGGCGCCGAAAAAACCTTGTTCGTCAATTGCATGCACGAGAGCCTCGTGGGCAAGCACCTTGACCTGATACACCCGGACCGCGTGGTGCTGGAATTGCCGCCGGTGGAAGGCCATTTGGCACAGGAAATCGAAGCCAAGGCCGTGGTGATGGCAGAACTGCACCAACGCGGCTTTCGTTTTGCCTTTGACCACTCGGTGCTGTCGCGCAACTACACTCCCTGGCGACCGTTCATCTCTTACGTGAAGCTCGACCGGGAGCAGATCAAACCCGAGCTGATCGAACCACTGGTGCGCTACGCGCGCCAAAACACGCCGGCAAAGCTGATCGCCACCAAGGTGGAAACCGACGAACAATTCAAAGCCATGCTGGGCCACGGCATCAAGCTGTTTCAGGGCTACTGGTTCGCCAAACCCGTGCTGCTCAAGTCGCAGGCCATACGCCCGGCACAGGCCGTCATCATCCAGCTGATCGATCTGGTGCGCTCCGACGCCGAGGTCTCCGAAATCGAAGAACTGCTCAAAAAGGACCCGACGCTGTCCTTCACGCTGCTCAAGTACCTTAATTCCTCCGGCTTTGGCCTGAATGCGGCCATCACCTCATTTCGCCACGCGGTGATGATGCTGGGGCTGCAAAAGCTTTTTCGCTGGGCGGCGCTGCTGCTCACCACGACACGCCCGGGCGGCGCCCCGCCGGCGGTGGGTGGAACCGCCGTGGTGCGGGGTCGGTTGATGGAGTTGCTGGCGGCCGAGACCAGGACACTGACAAACGAAGAATGCGACAGCGCCTTTGTCGTGGGGGTTTTCTCGATGCTTGACGCCATGCTGGGGATCCCGATGGCCGACGCACTGCACGCGATCTCGTTGCCGCCGGCCGTGATCGAAGTCCTATTGCACCACACGGGCGTTTACGCGCCGCTGCTGGAGCTGACCATGGCCTGTGAGAGCGGCAACGAAGAAGTCTTTGGCCGCGTCGCGACTGACCTCAAACTTTCCAACCGTCAGGTCAACTGGTCGCACCTGCAGGCGCTGGCGTGGGCGGAAACGCTGATGGATTGACGGGCCTTTCAGGCGGGGAATATTCCCGTCGACAGATAGCGGTCGCCGCGATCGCAAACGATGAACACGATGGTGGCGCCATGCACGCGCCGCGACAGCTCCAGTGCCACGCACAGCGCGCCTGCAGCCGATATGCCGGCAAATATGCCTTCCTCGCGTGCCAGGCGACGGCACATTTCCTCGGCGTCCTCCTGGCTCACATAGGCCAACTCATCAACGTTGGACGCGTCATAAATTTTGGGCAGATATTCCTGCGGCCATTTGCGGATGCCGGGAATGCGTGAGCCCTCGGCCGGTTGCGCGCCAATGACTTGCACGGCAGGATTTTTCTCCTTGAGAAAGCGCGACACCCCGGTGATCGTGCCGGTCGTCCCCATGGCGCTGACGAAGTGCGTAATGCGTCCACCCGTGTCCTTCCAGATCTCGGGGCCGGTGGTCTCGTAGTGGCTGCGTGGATTGTCGGGGTTGGCAAACTGATCCAGCACGCGGCCCTTGCCTGCTTTCTGCATCTGGTCGGCCAGATCGCGCGAATACTCCATACCGCCGCTCTTGGGTGTGAGGATCAGTTCCGCGCCAAACGCCTTCATGGTCTGCGCACGCTCGATGGACAAGTCCTCGGGCATGATGAGCAGCATGCGGTAGCCCTTGATCGCCGCCGCCATGGCCAGCGCGATGCCGGTGTTGCCCGACGTGGCTTCGATCAGCGTGTCACCGGGCTTGATGTCGCCCCGTTCTTCGGCACGCTGGATCATGGACAGCGCCGGGCGGTCCTTCACCGATCCGCCGGGATTATTGCCCTCCAGTTTGCCCAGCAGCACGTTGCCGCGTTGCCGGTTTTCCTCAAAGCCTATGCGCTGCAGTGCCACCAGCGGCGTGCGCCCCACCAAGTCTTCCAGAGTTGAATAGTTCATGCCCCTGACTGTGCCATAATTCAGCCCTTCAATGCCCTGCCCGGGTGGTGAAATTGGTAGACGCAGGGGACTCAAAATCCCCCGCCGCAAGGCGTGCCGGTTCGATTCCGGCCCCGGGCACCACGAAGGGCCTAAACTCGCCCTAAATTCCTGTAGAATCTGTGTCACCCGTGAGGGAAAACGAGTGACAACCAGAGGCAAACAGGGCAAAACCCCCGAACACCTTACGTCACGACTCGTCTCCCCCGGGCGGACCAAGTCCGTGCATAAATCTACGCATGGACTACGCAGGAAGATTACGCACAAAGGGGAATGGGCATGGCATCCATCAAACCATACGAGGGTGGCGGGTTCAGGGCACAGGTCTACTACAAGGGCCACCGCAGCAACGCGGTGCGCCAGACCAAGCGCGAGGCCCAAGGCTGGGCGGCCGAGAAGTTGATCGAGTTCAAGAAGCTTGTCAAAGAAGAAGGGGCCCGCGTACCCGGCGCCGCAGCCCCGGTGGTCCATACCTTTGGCGCCGCGGTAACCAGGTACACGGACGAGGTGTCGGTGAAGAAGGACGGCGCCAAGTGGGAGGGCCTGCGCCTGGCCGTGATGCTGGGCTACTTCGGGGAGGACACCCCGCTGGAGTCGATCAGCCAACCAGAGATCGCGGCCTGGCGCGACTGGCGCCTGAACGGTAACGCCGAGCGCAAGGCCGTCGGCGGGTCCACCGTCGAGCGCGAGAAGAACCTGCTGCGCAACGTGTTCACCAAGGCCCGGGACGAATGGCACTGGGTGCCTGAGAACTACAACCCCTTCAAGGCGGTGGTGATGCCGGGCGAGGCCGACGCGCGCACCGCGCTGTGGCGCTGGCAAGATATCCGCGCGGTGCTTAAGTTCCTAGGGTATCGCCCGGGCAAGGCGCCTGAGACGGTCTACGAAGAGGTTGCCCTGGCGTTCATGGCCGAGCTCCACACCAGCTTGCGGGCCAGCGAAGTCCTGCGGATCAGCCCTAAGACGTTCAACCCGGTCACCCGTGTTATCACCGTGAAGACGAAGACCAGCAACGGCAAGGCGGTGCAGATCCCGGTCACCCGGCGCGCGGTCAAGGTGGTCAAGCTGTGCAACTTCACCATCAATGCGGGCAGCCTGG
>CAIKVZ010000209.1 GCA_903830985.1 uncultured beta proteobacterium | reverse complement strand
TTGCGCACGTAGGCGCCGTCGTTGGCCTTGAAGGACTGGTAGTCGCCGTCCAGCGTGTCCATCATCAGCTTGCGCAGCGCGCCGTCCTTGTCGCGCGCCAGCAGCGGATCCCAACTGCTGCCCCAGATCAGCTTGATCACGTTCCAGCCGGAACCGCGGAATTCACCTTCGAGCTCCTGCACGATCTTGCCGTTGCCGCGCACCGGGCCGTCCAGGCGCTGCAAGTTGCAGTTCACGACGAACACCAGGTTGTCGAGCTTCTCGCGCGCCGCCAGACCGATGGCACCCAAGCTCTCCACTTCGTCCATCTCGCCGTCGCCGCAGAACACCCAGACCTTGCGGTTCTCGGTGTTGGCAATGCCGCGGGCGTGCAGGTATTTCAAAAAACGCGCCTGATAAATCGCCATCAGCGGACCCAGTCCCATCGAGACCGTGGGGAACTGCCAGAAGTTCGGCATCAATTTCGGATGCGGATAGCTCGACAGGCCCTTGCCGTCGACTTCCTGGCGGAAATTGAGCAACTGCTCTTCCGTCAAACGCCCTTCCATGTAGGCGCGGGCATAAACGCCCGGCGCCACATGGCCCTGGATGTACAGGCAGTCGCCACCATGGTTCTCACTCTCGGCGTGCCAGAAATGGTTGAAGCCGGCACCGAACATGTGGGCCAGCGAAGCGAACGAGCCGATGTGGCCTCCCAGGTCGCCGCCGTCCACCGGGTGGTGCCGGTTGGCCTTGACCACCATGGCCATGGCGTTCCAGCGCATGTAGGCGCGCAGGCGCTCTTCCATCTCGATGTTGCCCGGGCAGCGCTCCTCGCTGTCGGTCTCGATGGTGTTGACGTAAGCGGTGTTGGCGGAAAACGGCATGTCGATGCTGCTTTGGCGCGCATGCTGCAGCAACTGCTCGAGCAGAAAGTGTGCACGCTCGGGGCCCTCGTTCTGAATCACGGCGGACAGCGCGTCCATCCATTCACGGGTTTCCACGCTGTCGCCATCGGGCTTACTCGTTGCGGCAGCGCTCTCGGTTTGATCTGACATGTTTGTCTCCTGTTTTGGTTTGCGGGCATGGCTGGCCCACATCGTTTCATGAATCCCGGGCGTTTTGCGTCAGGGTGCCGTAGTTTCGCAGATTTTTCTCAAAATTCCAAATCGTGCGAAATGATTTCATAATGTGGTTTTACGAATGCAGGCAAACCCGACTTTACAGGGCAAAATGCGCCAGCCATGCCCAATACCCCAGCCCCCATTCCAGAGGAACGCCGCAGAGCGCAGACGCTGCCGCCGCGCGGCTGGGCACGCTGGTGGCGCAGTCAGCCGGCGCACTTGCAGGACCGCTTTGCCATGCTGGCGCCGCTGGCGGCGGTGCTGTTGTTTTTGGCGGCGATCGTGTCGGCTTTTGGCTATTTGCGCCTGGAGGAAATGGAGCGCGAGCAAGAGGCCTTGCAGCGCGATGTGGAGTATTCGCAGCAGCAGCTGCGCCTGCGCCTGCTGGAGCGCCAGGAACAGCTGATGCGCGTGGCGCGCGACGTCTCCAGCAAGGAACTGGACCCGGAAGAATTCATGGTGCAGGCCGAGGCGCTGATCAGCCGCTACCCCGAATTGCTGGCTGTGTCGTGGATCGACGCAGGCGAGCGCGTCATGGCCAGTTACGCCGCACCCAGCGTTGCCGGCAATCAGCTGCACGTGGCGGGAGAAGTGCTCACCATGGGCAGCGAGACCGAGGTGAACTTCGGCCTGGCGCGGGATCTGCAGCAACCGGTGTACACACTGCCCAGCACCAGCGCGGCGACACCCACGGCACTGCAGTTGCATACGCCGCTGTCCGAGCGCGGCCAGTTCGCCGGCGTCATCCTGGCCGAGTATTCGGTGGACGGCCTGCTGCGCTACGGCCTGGCGCCGGAAACCTCGGCCAAATACGCCGTGGCGCTGCTCGACGCGCGCGGCAACGTGCTCGCTGGCAGTGCCCTGGCACCGCGCCGCGGCGCCTCGCAGTTGCTGCCCTGGAGCACACGCGCCAACAGTTACGAGGTGCCAGTCTCACCCGTGGGCAATGGACTGATGCTGCGCGCCCAGGCCTACCGCACCTCCTTGGGTGTGATCGGCAGCGGCCTGTTCTGGCTGGTCGGCGCCTTGAGCGTCATGACCACCTGGATGCTGATGGCCAACTGGAAGCACACGCGCCGGCGCATGCGCGCCCAGCAGGAACTGGTGACCGAGATGAACTTTCGCCGCGCCATGGAAAACTCCATGCTCACCGGCATGCGCGTCATGGACCTGGCGGGTCGCATCACCTACGTGAACGCGGCGTTTTGCCAGATGACAGGCTGGCCCAAGGAAGAATTGATTGGCTGCACCGCGCCCTTTCCCTATTGGCCCGAAGGCGACCGCGAAACGCTGACCCACCATTTGCAGGAAGAGCTGACCGGCAACACCTCCCCCGCCGGCCTGCAAATCCGCGTGCAACGGCGCGACAAGACCTCGTTCTATGCGCGCCTTTACGTATCGCCGCTGATCGACGCCCATGGACTGCAAACCGGTTGGCTCACCTCCATGACCGACATCACCGAACCGAACCGCATTCGCGACCAGTTGTCGGCCTCGCACGAGCGTTTCACCACGGTGCTGGAGGCGCTCGACGCCTCGGTTTCGGTGGCACCACTGGGCAGCCACGAACTGCTCTTTGCCAACAAGCTGTACCGGCTCTGGTTTGACTCCGACATCCTGGGCCACATGGGCCTGGTGGCCCAGGCCGGCGTGCCGGCGCAGGCGGCGAGCGATGAATCGCAGGACGAGGTGGATTCGCTGGCGGGACTGCCCACCGGCGCCATCACCGTCGATCAGACCGAGAACGCCGAGATCTATGTGGACAAGATCGGCAAGTGGCTGGA
This sequence comes from uncultured beta proteobacterium, assembly GCA_903830985.1. GTDB lineage: Bacteria > Pseudomonadota > Gammaproteobacteria > Burkholderiales > Burkholderiaceae_C > CAIKVZ01. Next base: position 7,931 of record CAIKVZ010000209.1, on the reverse strand, counting down.
GGTGCGCTCGCGCTACCTGACCTGGGTCGACGGGCGCTTGGCGCAGATGGTGATTGCCACGGACATCACGCCGAGGCGCCAGGCCGAAGCCCAGTCGGCCGCACAAGCCGAGCGCGCGCAATCGGCCAGCCGCCTCATCACCATGGGTGAAATGGCCTCCAGCGTGGCGCACGAGTTGAACCAACCCTTGACGGCGATTTCCAACTACTGCAACGGCATGGTGTCGCGCATCCGCGAGCACAAGATTTCCGAACAGGACCTGCTCGGCGCGCTGGACAAGACCGCACGTCAGGCACAGCGCGCCGGGCAGATCATTGCGCGCATCCGATCTTTCGTGAAGCGCAGCGAGCCCAATCGCAGCCTGGCAGACGTGTCGACCATGGTCGACGAAGCCGTGGAACTGGCGGAGATCGAACTGCGTCGACGCAATGTGCGCCTGAGCCACTACGTGGCCGCACGCCTGCCCAAATTGCTGGTCGATCCGATACTGATCGAGCAGGTGCTTGTGAACCTGCTGAAAAATGCTGCCGAGGCGATCGACCATGCCCAACGCCCGACGGCGCAGCGCAGCGTGGAACTGCGCGTCGTGCCCAAATTGATGGGGCCGCAATCGGTGATCGAATTCTCGGTGCTCGATTCGGGTCAGGGTCTGGCACCCGAGGTACAGGAGCGGGTCTACGAAGCATTCTTCTCGACCAAGGCCGAGGGCATGGGGATTGGCCTGAACCTGTGCCGCAGCATCGTTGAGTCGCATCAGGGGCGAATGCTGGCCGAGAACATCTACAATGGCGAGGACGTCGCCGGCTGCCGCTTTTCCTTCTGGATTCCGCTCACGCCAGCCCCTGACGCACCGCCAAATTCTGAACAACCAGCCAAAGACACCGGGATACGCGCATGACTTTCACTCCCAAAAAGGGCACCGTGTATGTGGTGGACGACGACGAGGCCGTGCGCGATTCGCTGCAATGGCTGCTCGAGGGCAAGGACTACCGGGTGCGTTGCTTTGAATCGGCCGAAGCCTTTTTGAGTCGCTTCGACGCGCGCGAGGTAGCCTGCCTGATCGCCGATATCCGCATGGGCGGCATGACCGGCCTCGAATTACAGGACCGTTTGCTGGAACGCAAATCGCCACTGCCCATCGTCTTCATCACCGGACACGGCGATGTGCCCATGGCGGTCGACGCGATGAAAAAAGGCGCGGTGGACTTCATCCAGAAGCCGTTCAAGGAAGAAGAGTTGTTGGGTCTGGTGGTGCGCATGCTGGACAGCGCGCGCGACGCCTTTGCGGGTCACCTGCAAGCCGCCAGCCGCGACGCCCTGCTGTCCAAGCTGACCTCACGCGAGGCCCAGGTGCTGGAACGCATCGTCGCCGGGCGGTTGAACAAGCAGATCGCCGACGACCTGGGTATCAGCATCAAGACGGTCGAGGCGCACCGCGCCAACATCATGGAAAAGCTCAACGCCAACACCGTGGCAGACCTGTTGAAAATCGCCCTGGGACAAGCCGCCGCCAAAGCGTGACAGCGACTCAGTCCCAGCCCTCAACGCCCGCCGGATTCACACTTGCGGGCGTTTTTGTTTATTAAAATAAAACCATGACTACACAAGAATTTGGCCGAATCATCGATGGCAGCGCACTCTCTGCGCGCTTGCGCGCCGACGTGGCGCAGCGCGTGCTCGCGGTCAAGGCACGCGGCGTAACCCCCGGCCTGGCGGTGATTCTGGTGGGCGAAGACCCGGCCAGCGCGGTTTATGTGCGCAACAAGGTCAAGGCCTGCCAGGACACGGGCGTGCAGTCGGTGTTTGAAAAATACGAGGCCACGCTGCCCGAGGCCGATTTGCTGGCACGCATTGCCGCGCTGAATGTGGACCCGACGATTCATGGCATCCTGGTGCAGATGCCCCTGCCCAAACATATCAATCCGCACAAGGTGATCGAGGCGATCTCCACGGCCAAGGATGTTGACGGCTACGCCACGCTGAGCGCCGGCGAACTCATGACCGGCCAAGCCGGCTTTCGGCCCTGCACACCTTATGGCTGCATGAAGCTGATCGAAAGCACCGGCATCGACCTGCGCGGCAAGCACGCTGTGGTGATCGGGCGCAGCAACACCGTGGGCAAACCCATGGCGCTGTTGCTACTACAGGCCAACGCCACGGTCACGGTATGCCACAGCGCCACACCGGACATCGGCCACTTCACGCGCCAGGCCGACGTGGTCGTGGCCGCTGTTGGCAAACGCAACGTGCTCACCGCCGACATGGTCAAACCCGGCGCCGTGGTAATCGATGTAGGCATGAACCGCAACGACGAAGGCAAGTTGTGCGGCGACGTGGACTTTGCCGGTGTGAAACCGCTGGCCAGTTTTATTTCGCCCGTCCCCGGTGGCGTCGGGCCCATGACCATCACCATGCTGCTGGTCAACACGCTGGAGGCGGCCGAACGCGAAGCCGCCTTGAAGTAACCAGTCCTTGACTCAATCTGCTTTGACCGACCACCGTACCCCAACGCGCCCCATGAACAATCCCCTGCTCAATTTCGCCGATCTGCCACTGTTTGACCAAATCACGCCCGAACATGTGGCGCCCGCCATGGACGAACTGCTGGCCGATGCCGAGCGTGCTTTGGAGCAGGTCACGCAGACCGAATTTGCGGCGCAATGGGACGGTATGGCTCGGGTGCTGGACATTGCAACGGAAAGGCTCAGCCGCGCCTGGGGCGCGGTAAGCCACCTCAACCATGTGGCCGACACGCCCGAACTGCGCGCCGCCTATAACGCCGCCCTGCCGCGTGTCACGGAATTCTGGACAAGACTGGGGGCGGACGAGCGCCTGTACGCCAAGTACAAGGCGATGCCGGCGGCCAGCCTGAATGCGGAGCAGACCCAGGCACAGCGCAATGCCGTGCGCAACTTCGTGCTGGGCGGCGCGGAACTGGCGGGTGCGGCCAAGGAGCGTTTTGCCGCGCTGCAGGAACGTCAGGCCGAACTGTCGCAAAGATTCAGCGAAAACGCGCTCGACGCCACCGACGCCTTTGCCTACTACGCCAGCGCAGACGAAGTGCAAGGCGTGCCCGAGGACGTGTTGCACACGACCCTGGCTGCGGCGCAGGCGGCCGGCAAGCCCGGCTACAAGCTCAGCCTGAAGATGCCCTGTTACCTGCCGGTGATGCAGTTCGCGCACAGCAGTGCGCTGCGCGAAAAACTGTACCGCGCCTACGTCACGCGCGCCTCGGACCAGGCCGACCTTGACGCGCGCCAGTTCGACAACGGCGCACTCATCAGCGAGACCCTGGCGCTGCGCCGCGAAGAAGCGCAACTGCTGGGCTACGACAACTTCGGCGAGGTATCGCTCGTGCCCAAAATGGCCAACTCTCCTCAGGAAGTGGTGAGCTTTTTGCGCGATCTGGCAAAAAAAGCCCGGCCCTACGCCGAGCAGGACCTGGCCGACATGCGCGCCTTCGCGCAAAGCGAACTCAAGCTGGCCGACCCGCAGGCCTGGGACTGGCCTTATGTCAGCGAAAAACTCAAGGAGGCGCGCTACGCCTTCAGCGAGCAGGAAGTCAAACAGTATTTCCCTGCGCCCAAGGTGCTGGCCGGATTGTTCAAGATCGTCGAGACGTTGTTCGAGGTCAGCATCACGGCTGACACGGCGCCGATCTGGCACCCCGGTGTGTCCTTCTTCCGCATCGAACGCGCCGGCGCGCTCGTGGGCCAGTTCTACCTGGACCCGGCGGCGCGCACCGGCAAGCGCGGTGGCGCCTGGATGGACGACGTGCGCTCGCGCTGGTTGCGCCCGGACAATGCACGGCTGCAAACGCCGGTGGCACACCTGGTGTGCAATTTTGCCGACGGCGTGGACGGCAAACCTGCGTTGCTCACACACGACGACGTGATCACACTGTTTCACGAGTGCGGCCACGGTCTGCAGCACCTGCTGACGCAGGTGAACGAACGCGACGTGTCGGGCATCAGCGGCGTCGAGTGGGACGCGGTGGAACTGCCGAGCCAGTTCATGGAAAACTTCTGCTGGGAATGGGATGTGCTCAAGCACATGAGCTCGCACGTCGACAGCGGCGAGCCACTGCCGCGCGCGCTGTTCGACAAGATGCTGGCAGCCAAAAACTTCCAGAGCGGGCTGCAAACCCTGCGCCAGGTCGAGTTCTCGCTGTTCGACATGCTGCTGCACACGGAGCACGATCCGCGGCAGGACTTCATGCCGCTGCTATCGCGGGTGCGCGCTGAAGTCGCCGTGCTGCAGGTGCCGCCGTGGAACCGCAGCGTGCACACCTTCAGCCATATTTTTGCCGGTGGCTACGCGGCCGGCTACTACAGCTACAAATGGGCCGAAGTGCTGAGCGCCGATGCCTACGCGGCGTTTGAGGAAACCCGCAGCGCCGACGGCTTGCCCAGCCTGGAAACCGGACGCAAATACCGCCAAACCATACTCGAGAGCGGCGGCAGCCGTCCCGCCATGGAGTCATTCCAGGCATTTCGCGGCCGAGAGCCGCAGCTCGATGCCCTGCTGCGCCATCAGGGCATGGCCTGAGCCCAGCCACCCAAGGAGCCATCATGAACCCGACCCACAGCCTTCGTTTTCTGCTGCCGGCGATGCTGCTGCTCGCGCAGGCATCGTGGGCCCAGGTCATTTACCGCAGCGTGGATCCGAACGGACATGTCTCTTATTCCGACCAGCCACCTGTTGTCGCAGCGCCTGCGCGCAGCATGGCTGTTGAAACGCCCGGTAGCGCGGATGGCCGACCTGCACTGCCCTACGGGCTGACCCAGGCCATGGGCCAATATCCCGTGACGCTGTACACCGGCCCGCAATGCGGCAGTTCCTGCAGCGCAGCGCGCGCCATGCTGGTGAGCCGTGGGGTGCCGTTCAATGAAAACACCGTTACCACGCAACAGGACATCGATGTCCTCAAGCGCATTGGCGGAGACAACGGACAACCCTTCCTGACCATTGGCGGCCAGCAACTGCGGGGATATTCCGAAGGCGACTGGAACAAATACCTGGACGCAGCCGGCTATCCGCTGATCTCGCAGTTGCCGCCGGGCTATCGCTTTGCCCCAGCCGCGCCGCTGACGCAGCCTGCTCCCGAGCCGAGGGCCGAGACCCGCGCTGTTGAACCAGCCGCCACTCCCGCCAGGACCTCAGCACCGACTCCCGCCAACCCGGCCGGGATTCAGTTCTAAAACAACAAATCTCGGCGCCGGTAACACCGTCTCAGTAGGTCAGAACCTGCACGCCGTCGGCGGTCGCGAGCAGACAGACCTGCGCCTTCTGGTGGGCAAAAACGCCCACGGTCACCACGCCAGGCCACTGGTTCACCTGCGTCTCGAAGGCCAGTGGGTCGGTGATCTGCAAACCCGTCACGTCAAGGATGTGCTGACCGTTATCGGTCACCAGCGGCACGCCGTCCCTCAGGCGCAGGGTCGCAGTTCCACCCATGGCGGAGAACTGGCGCGTCAGGCGCTGCGTGGCCATGGGAATCACTTCAACCGGCACCGGAAACTTGCCCAGCGCGGAAACGAGCTTGGACGCATCGGCAATGCAGACAAAACGGCGTGATTGCGCCGCTACGATCTTCTCGCGCGTCAGCGCGGCACCGCCGCCCTTGATCATGTAGCCCCTGCCGTCGATCTCGTCAGCGCCGTCGATGTATACCGCCAGTTCGCCCACGTCGTTGGCGTCGAAGACCTGGATGCCCAAGGCCTGTAGACGCAGCGTGGAAGCTGTGGAACTGGACACCGCACCGGGGATGCGGCCTTTCATTGTGGCCAGCGCATCGATGAACTTGTTCACCGTCGAACCGGTCCCGACACCGACGATCTCGCCGGGCACCACGTACTGCAGTGCCGCTTGGCCCACCAGGGTTTTGAGTTCGTCTTGCGTATAGGTTTTCATCTGGGACAATCCATGGAGTTGTTACGGAATTATCCAATGTCTCTGCTCCCCTACGCCCTGGCCCGTCCATTTCTGTTTGGCATGGACCCCGAAACCACCCACGAACTCACGATGTCGGCGCTGGCTCGCGCGCAAGGCACCCCGCTGGAGTGGGCGTTTCGCAACGCCCGTGTCGACGATCCGGTGGAACTTGCCGGCCTGCACTTTCCGAACCGCGTCGGCCTGGCCGCCGGTCTGGACAAGAACGCGCTGTGCATAGACGCCTTTGCCGCCATGGGTTTCGGCTTCGTCGAAGTCGGCACGGTCACCCCCAAGGGCCAGCCAGGAAACCCCAAGCCGCGCATGTTCCGCCTGCCCAAGGCCCAGGGCCTGATCAACCGGCTGGGCTTCAACAACGAGGGCCTGAATGCCTTCCTGAACAACGTGCAGGCCGCACGCTTTCGCCAGTCTGCCAAAGGCCTGCCCATGTTGCTGGGCCTGAACATCGGCAAGAACGCCGCCACGCCGATCGAGCAGGCCACAGACGACTACCTTACCTGCCTGGACGGGGTCTACCCGCACGCCGACTACGTCACGGTAAACATCTCGAGCCCGAACACCAAGAACCTGCGCGCGCTGCAGGAGGACGAGGCGTTGGACGCGCTGCTCGGCGCCATTGAACAGCGCCGACTAGTGCTGGGAAAACGCCACGCCAGCATCGACGCCAAGGGCAAGAAGCAAGCGCGCCATGTGCCGATCTTTGTCAAGATCGCACCCGATCTGGAGCCCGCGCAGGTCGAGGCCATTGCCGCCACGCTGAAGCGCTACGGCCTCAACAGCGCGGGCAAACCGAACCAGAACTGGGGCGTGGTGGCCACCAACACCACGCTGTCGCGCACAGCCGTGCTGGGCCTACCGCACGCCGAGGAAGCGGGCGGGCTGTCCGGTGCACCGGTGCGCGAAGCCAGCAACCGCATCGTGCGGCAATTGCGCGCCGCCCTCGGCCCGGGTTTCCCCATCATCGGCGTGGGCGGCATCATGAGCGCTCAGGACGCGTTGGAAAAAATCCAGGCTGGCGCCGACGTGGTGCAAATCTACACCGGGCTGATCTACCAGGGGCCCAAACTGATAGCACAGGCGGCACGCGCCATCAGGGATAACTGCTAGCTATAAAACTGGTAGCACCTGGGAATCTGCGCTATATTCGAACCCACAACAAGCTTGCGCAGCAAAGCCTGCCGCAACCGCCAACAAGGCATGCAGGAGCCCCCTTCGAATGAGTTCAAGAGATAACGCGGCCATCAGCGAGTTGTTGGCGCTGCTGGAGTCGCGTTATGCCATCCGGATCATGTGGGCGCTGCGAGACGGCCACCCTCAAACCTTTCGCCTGCTGCAGGACAGTGTGGGCGGCATCACGCCCAACACCATGAATACGCGCCTCAAGGAACTGCGCGCCGCCAACCTCGTCACGCACGGTACCGACGGCTATACCCTCACCGCCCAGGGCAGCGAATTGCTCAAACGGCTGCAGGAATTGGGGCCCTTCGCGATCAAATGGTCAGCCAGTCAGGCAAAAAAGAAGTAGCCTCGCCTGAACAGGCCTTGGCTCGATATATAATTCGAACTGTGGGGTTCTTAGCTCAGTTGGTAGAGCAGCGGACTCTTAATCCGTAGGTCGACAGTTCGAATCTGTCAGGACCCACCATAAAATCGAATGAAATCAAGGGGTTACGTGCAAACGTAGCCCCTTTTTCTTTGGTCTTTCTAATACTCAGAGCCTAAGTTCCTAATACTCAGTCTCTTCGATGTCCACAAACTCACCCGTTTCTGTTGAAAAAGCCACGATTTCGTCCGCTCTTTCATTCATATTTAGCTCTGCCTGCTCACGAGTTTTGTACCTGTTAGCGGCTGTGAGAAAGCGCGTAAATATGGCTTTCAGCCCGCGCTTTTGGCGAGCCAGGGTTTCATCGTTAGGGAATATCGCGTTGACGGCGTGACCGGCGGCAGCGTCGGCCAGCATGTCGGCATCAGAACGGCAC
>CAIKVZ010000208.1 GCA_903830985.1 uncultured beta proteobacterium | reverse complement strand
GGACGGCGTATACGATCCGGCGCAGTATAACGATCGGCTCCTGTTGGGGCTCAAAGGCACAATGTCCGAAGCAGAGTTGTACGTCATCAAACAGCGCATGCAAGCCGGGCGGACCAACAAGGTCCGGCGCGGTGAGTTGGGGTTTGCTGTTCCCACCGGCTACGCGCGCAAACCGTCTGCCGAAGTGGTCAAAGATCCGGATGAACAGGCCCGGGCTGTCGTTGCCATGATTTTCACGGTCTTTGAACGAGTCGGCACTGCCGATGGGGTACTGCGGCACTTTGTGGACCACGGCATTCGCCTGCCGTGTCGTGCGCGGAGTGGCGCGAACAAAGGCGAGTTGGAGTGGCGTCGGCCGTCGCGCGAGACGCTGGTGACGATCCTGAAAAACCCAGCGTATGCAGGAGCCTACGTCTGGGGGCGATACCAGTCTGACCCGCGGCGCAAGGTGCCCGGTCGGCCCAAGACCGGTCGCAGGGTGGTCAAGCCCGGCGACTGGCAAGTGTGCCTCAAGGATCACCTGCCGGCCTACATCACTTGGGAGCAATTCGAGCGCAATCTTCAGCAACTGGCGAGCAATTCGCCGGCGGCAGTGGGGCCTGTGCGCAAGGGTGCCAGTCTGCTCACCGGCCTCCTGCGGTGTGGTCGATGTGGTCTGAAAATGACGGTGCGCTATGCGGCGGGAAATCGCCACCATTACGAATGCATGCGTGCCCGCGTGAGCTACCGAGAGCCGCGCTGTCAGTCGCTCAACGGCAACCAACTGGATGAATTCATCTCGGATTTGGCCATGCAGGCGCTGGAGCCAGCTGCCCTTGAGGTCAGCCTACAAGTGGCAGCTGACGCGCAGGCGCAGCGCGCGGAATTGCATGCCCACTGGCAGCACCGCCTGGAACGGGCGCGCTACGAAGTGGAGCGGGCGTTTCGCCAGTACAACGCAGTCGAACCAGAAAACCGTTTGGTTGCACGAAGTTTGGAGAAGCGATGGGAACAATTGCTGGCAGAGCAACGCCAACTTGAAGACGACTATGCACGGCGGCAAGAGCAGATGGCAACGACGTTGACACCCGCGGAGCGCGAGGTAATCCTTTCGCTTTCTAGAGATTTGCCCGTCTTGTGGCGCGCAGAAACGACAACGACACAAGACCGACAAACCGTGCTCCGCCACCTGATCGAAGCCATCGCCGTCACGGTGCACGGCGAGAGTGAAGCCGTGGACGTCGCGGTCACCTGGAAGGGCGGCCATCGCACTCAGGGCCAATTCGCCCGGCCAGTCAGCAAGATGGAACAACTCTCGAATTACCAAGAAATGCGACAACGTGCGGCGGACCTCAAGGCACAGAATCACGACCTGCGAGTGATTGCGAAGTGCCTAAATGAGGAGGGCTATCGACCTCCAAGACGCGGGCAGGTCTTCACTGTGTCAACGGTCCAAGCACTGCTGCAGCGTCAAGGGCTGACACGCCACGCGCCACGAACTGCTGAAATGATCGCCCATGACGAATGGCCGCTGGTGACTCTGGCCAACGAACTCGACGTGCCCAAAGTGACACTTTACCGCTGGGCCGAACGCAATCTTGTGCAGGCACGCAGGGTGGAAACTGGCCGCCGCAAATCCTGGATCATTCAAGCAGATGACAATGAAATCAAGAGACTGCGCGAGCGAGGCCGCATCCTTGTCGGCGGGCCACCCGGCGCACAAATCAATCAACACGCCGCAGATTTTTGTGTATGAGGGCATCATGAGTAGGGCATTACCTT
>CAIKVZ010000207.1 GCA_903830985.1 uncultured beta proteobacterium | reverse complement strand
TGTGTCACCAGTCAACTCCTTCAGAAGTGACTCATTGAAAAAGCTGGATTCCTCAAGTTCGGACGACACAGCCAAACGTTTTCCGCGCAGTTGCGCGAGTTCCGTCGGGTGGCGTTCACCCTTGCTTTGCATGAGCGCACTGGCTGGCAACTTGATGCTGTAGCTGCCGCAGAGCCATTGGAGAAATTCGGCCATAACGCTTTTGCCGTTGGCGCCGAGGCCATACCAAAAAAACAGCACCTGTTCGCGGCGGTCGCCGGTCAGGCAGTAGCCGAGGGAACGGCGCATGAACTCGATAAGCTCACTGTCGCCGAGGAAGACTTGATCCAAGAACCGCAGCCATACCGGGCACGGCGCACTCACTGGCGCCACGCACGCGGCCTGGGTGACGTACCTCACACCACGGGGCGCGAGAATGCCAGTCCTCAAATCGACGGTCCCAGACGGTGTGTTGAGTAACATCGGCTCGGCATCCCACACCGACGCCGGCACTACTAGGCGGGCGTCAGTCTGCGCCAGCGCCAGCGTCGCGTTGACGGTCTTCGCCGACGCAATGCGCTTGCCTTCCGCCTCTGATGCACCTGATGCGGCTTCGCGGCAAACCTCGCGGGCCATGGTGAAGCGCGTCATACCATCATCGCGCTTCCACACGACGCCATCATCGACCATCCAACCCAAGCCGTGGCTGGACCGAAAACGGTCCTTGCCACGGCTCACGAACTCCAGCGCCAGCGCATCGTCGCTGAACTCAGGCGCCAGCGCGGGCGCTGGTATGTCATTGGAAGACGCCAATCGTGGTGCTGGGCGCGTGCCCTTTGACGCCAGACGCTCGACAACCTTTTCGTAATCGGACCGGCTCATGCGAACGCCCCCAGGATCATTTGGATGCGCTGTGCGGCGACGTAAAGCCGGGCGCGGTCGTTATCAGTGAGTTGCACGCCGTTGGAAATATTCCCGGCGGCGATGGCGGCCATGTTTGACTCGAAGGCCAGCACGCGCAAGGCGTCGCTAGCAGGCAGTGGCTTGGGGCGGTGTGGCCTGCTGGGCTTGCCGTCGTCGTGCCATGCGCCCAGCAATTTGGCTGCGGTGATGAAGTCCAGGCCGTGTTCGGCCATGAAGTGCGCCAGCACGTCCCCGCCCTTGGCCCCGCAACCGGCCATGCAGACGAACGCGCCGGTTTTGGTGTTGATCCGCATGGAGTCGCTGCCACCATGGAATCTGCATTCTGAGGTGCGCCATGTGCCTTTACCGACCAGGGTCAAGCCCTCGGCCTCGAAGTAGGTAATTGGGTCCGGCAGGTTTTCGCGGTTGAAGGCGCTCATGATTTGCGGCCCTCTACCTGACGCAAGAAATATTGCAGGTCTGACACATCAACGAAATGACGGGAAAACCCGCCGGCGCTGGCCAACAGACTGCCATCGCTCAATTCAGCGAGTACCGCACCACCGGCCAGCGCCAGCCGGGCGCGACACGTTGCTATTGCTTTGGCAAGCAAGACTTTTTCTTCAGGCGGCGATACAATTTCGTAGAGGTCGGTTTGAATAGCAGGCTTCGACTGTTGGAAATGGGAACTCTTGGTGGCGCCGCAGGTCATACCGGCACCACCAAGAGGCACCCTTGGTGGCCTAGACATGAAAACCGCCTCCCAGAGCTTGGGCTCTGGCAACATTGGCGTTGTGCAGGTGGCGCACCAGGGCGCGCTGACTGTCGTGGCTCAGACCAGCGGCTTGACCTTGCAGAACAGCGCGTATGTCACCGGCGCGTGAGCGTGCAGCGCGACCCATGATCTTCACCACAGCAGGCAGGCGGCCATCCTTGCGCAGGCGCCACCTTGTAGAGTCCGACGCATCTAGTAGCGCCTCGACCAAAGGCTCACCAATCAGCGCATCGTCAGGTAGCGAATCGAAGGCTGCTAGGTCTTGTTGAGTTGCTTTTGACATCCAGTTACCTCGGTATTTCAAGCCATGAATGGCTCAGAAACCTAAGGCTAAATCTGGACGTGCTTTCTTCCGAGGCGCGGCTACTTGCGGTTTATTCCGCGCAGTTTCCGGTTCACCGTGCTTGTATCGAACTGATCAGAACGCTGCATGAATTCAAGCAGGCGAGGTGCAGTCAATTTATCTCCCGTTGCCTGTAGCTCCAGTGCTTTGGCGCGCATACGCACCTTGGAAGATTCGGAAACCTTGCGCCTGCCGGCAACCTCAGCGGCTCTGGCTTTGGGCAGATGGACAAGCCGCTGATACAACCACCTCCAGATGCGGCCCACCGGGCCCTTTGGGCTGGGTGACGGCTCGCGTGGAGTACGCGGGCGGCCACGCCCTCGCTTAACGACTGGCAGAGGCAGCCAGCGCACATTTACCGCTGCCGGGATGAAGTTGTGCTGCTCCAGCAATTTGTGCAGGAATGGCAGTAGCGACACCGGTTTACCGCCAACACCAGGGGCTCCGCCCAACACTTCATTGAACTCAGCCAAGACAGCGGGCTCGGCGTCAAAG
>CAIKVZ010000206.1 GCA_903830985.1 uncultured beta proteobacterium | reverse complement strand
GTGCTGTTGTAACGGCCAAACTGGGTTATGACGGCTTTTTGACCCTCCTGCACGATGAAGAAGCCAGTACCCAGCCAGATCAGCGCGACCACGCCGGCGATGAGCCCTATGCCGATGCCGGCGTTCTTCATGTCCGGCTGAAAACCGTTGCCACCAAAGCCTGTGCCACCGGGCGGCGGGCTACGCCCGCCTTTGGACGAACCAAACAGACCGTTCAATTTTTTGCTGACGTCGCGCCACAGTTCCTCCAAATCGGGCGGACCCTGATTCGGACCGCGCGGCTTTGGCGGCGGCGGTGGTGGCGGAGGCGGAGCCTCGGGGGCTGCGCCTTCGGGCTTGCTGGCATCCGCCGGCTTGTCGTCGCCACGGCCCCATTTGGGATCGTTCAGGTTGAACATGCCCCTCAGGCGGCCTTGCACAGCGGCCCAGGAAAGGGCGGGTAAATGCAGATTCATGCGCTCAGTCTCTCGTGTGTCATGGCTCGATTGTGCCCAATTCATCTTCATCGTCGACCGGCCTTGACCGGGGATCCGGCGCACCGGGGGTAGGCGCGGCGGCGGCCTGCACCACGCGCTGCACCAGAAGCTCACGCAGCGCGGGCAAGCCCTCGCCACTTTGTGCACTCAAAAAGATCCTCGGCACCGCCGTGCCATCCACCTCCAGGGTATCGCTCAGTTGCAGGGGACGCTTGCCGATTTCAAGGGCGTCCAGCTTGTTGAACACCACGATCTGCTCGATATCCTGCGCACCAATCTCTGCCAACACCCTTTGTACCTGGTCCATTTGCTCAGGGAAGTCCGCCGCAGACGCATCCACCACGTGCAGCAGCAGGTCCGCGTCCACCGCCTCCTGCAATGTGGCGGCAAACGCGTCCACCAGCCCATGCGGCAGGTCCCGAATGAAGCCCACGGTGTCGGACAGCGAGACCGAGCGCCCGGCCTCGCCCAGATAGAGCTGGCGTGTGGTCGTGTCCAGAGTGGCAAACAGCTGGTCGGCGGCATAGGCGCGGGCCTTCACCAAGGCGTTGAACAGAGTGGTCTTGCCGGCGTTGGTGTAGCCGACCAGTGAAATGTTGAACGTGTCCCGGCGTACGCGCTGCTTGCGCTGGGTCTGGCGCTGGCGCTTGACCTTGTCCAGTTTGTCTTTGGTGCGCTTGATGGTCTCGCCGATCATGCGCCGATCCAGTTCGATCTGACGCTCCCCCGGTCCGCCGCGCAGACCGATGCCGCCGCTTTGCCGCTCCAAGTGCGACCAGCGTCGCACCAGGCGCGTGCTGAGGTACTTGAGGCGCGCCAGTTCAACCTGCAACTTGCCCTCATGGCTGCGCGCGCGCGCCGCAAAGATCTGCAGGATCAGCATGGTCCGGTCGTTCACCGGCAACTCCAGATGACGCTCCAGGTTGCGCTGCTGCGCCGGGCTCAGGGCTTGGTCGAACAGCACTTCCTGGGCACCGTACAACTGCACTGCCGCCTTGATCTCGTCCGCCTTGCCGGTTCCGACAAACAGTGCAGCATCGGGCGCACGCCGCTTGCAGGTGATACGCAGCACGGGATCAAGTCCCGCAGACTGGGCCAGCAGGCCCAACTCCTGCAAATCGGCGTCGAAATGGGGCACGCCCAAGTCCACCCCGACCAGAATTGTGGGAACTGAGACTCGCTCGGAAGCGTCAGGGAAAGTCAAGCGGAAGTTCTGGGGAAGTCAGACAGGGAGCGGCGACTCAGGCAGCCGGCGTTTCGCCGTCTTCGCCGGTGGAAAAATTCACCGCGCGCCCCGGAACGATGGTCGAGATGGCGTGCTTGTAGACCATTTGCGTCACGGTATTACGCAGCAATACCACGTACTGATCGAATGATTCGATCTGGCCTTGCAGCTTGATGCCGTTGACGAGGTAAATCGACACCGGCACATGCTCCCTGCGCAGGGTGTTGAGGAAGGGATCTTGAAGTAACTGACCTTTGTTGCTCACGATATTCTCCGTGTTCTGAATAAACTGGTTGAAAAGAACTTAACCTTACCACAGGGCCCGCCAGTGAATCGGCAGCCGCACTGATGGCACTTGCTGGCCTGATGGAATAGGCCCACTGCGCGACGCACGCCGGCGAAAGACGCTCAGTCCTTGTCCGAGTAGGGGTTGGCCGAGGTCTTCATCTGGATGCGCAGCGGCGTTCCGACGAGCTTGAACTCCTTGCGAAAGCGCCCCTCCAAAAAGCGTTTGTAGGAATCCGTGACGTGTTCCAGCGAGTTGCCGTGGATCACGATCAATGGCGGATTCATGCCGCCCTGATGCGCGTAGCGCAGCTTGGGGCGGAACATGCCGGCGCGTTTCGGGCTCTGGAACTGCACCGCTTCGAGCAGCAGACGTGTCAGCACTGGCGTCGACATTTTGCACATGGCAGAACGGTGCGCTGCCGCAATCGATGCCCACACCGGGCCCAGACCCTGGCGTTTGATGGCTGAGATGAAATGGATGTCGGCGAACTTCAGGAACGGCAAACGGGTTTCAATGGAACGCTGCACCAACTCGCGCTGGTAGGCGTCGACGGCATCCCACTTGTTCACGGCCAGCACCACGGCGCGACCGCTTTCCAGGATGAATCCTGCTATGTGCGCATCCTGGTCGGTCACGCCCTGCGTGGCGTCGAGCAGCAGCAGCACCACGTTGGCCGACTCGATGGCCTGCAGGGTTTTCACCACGGAGAATTTTTCAATCGCCTCGAACACCTTGCCCTTGCGGCGCAGGCCGGCCGTGTCGATCAATTCGAAGCGCTGGCCGTCACGTTCGAACGGCACCATGATGGCGTCGCGTGTGGTGCCAGGCAGGTCAAAGGCGACCAGGCGCTCTTCCCCGAGCCAGGTGTTGATGAGTGTGGACTTGCCCACATTGGGGCGACCCGCCACGACCAGTTTGATGGCGCCGTTGTCTTCGGCGACCAGCGCCTCGTCGTCTTGCAGTTGCAGCGGCGCCAGCGCCTGCTCAACCAGCGTGGTGATGCCCTGACCATGCGCTGCGGAAACCGGAATAACCTGGCCCAGGCCCAACTCGAAGAACTCGACCAGGTGCGCGCCCTCCTTCATCCCCTCGGCCTTGTTCGCCACCAGCAGCACCGGCTTGCCGAGTCGGCGCAGGTAGTTGGCGATGTCGTGGTCTTGGGTCGAGACGCCACCGCGCGCGTCGACGATGAACATCACCACATCGGCTTCGGCCACGGCCTGACGCGTCTGCTTGGCCATTTCCTTGTAAATGCCGCTTTCTGCCGTGGGCTCGAAGCCCCCGGTGTCAATGACGATGTATTCGTGCTTGCCTTGTTTGCCTTGACCATAGTGGCGGTCTCGGGTCAGGCCGGCAAAATCCGCCACGATCGCATCACGCGATTTTGTCAGGCGGTTGAACAATGTGGATTTGCCCACATTGGGGCGGCCTACCAGGGCCAGGACGGGTTTCATTCGGTTCTATTACTCGGGCACAAAGCCATAAATTCCCCCGGCGCGTGTCACCACGACCAGGGTGTTGCCCGCCAACGCGGGGCGCACGGTGATGGCGGAGCCATCGGTGCTGAGACGGTTCAGCGCACTGCCATTGTCGCGTGACAGCAGATGCAGCAACCCGGTGCTGTCACCCACCACCACCGAGCGACCCAGCAGCACGGGTGCGCTCAGGCCACGGTGCAGCAGCAGGTCAGTGCTCCAGGCGCGTTCGCCGTCAGAGCGCTTCCAGGCCACGACCTTGCCGTCGGCCTCGGTGCCGAAGACCATCTTCTCGTCGCCGTGCACGCCCACCGAGCCAATGGATTTCTTGCTCCATAGCAGTTGGCCGCGGGCCGCATCGACACAGCCCACACTGGACTGAAAGGCGCGCGCACAAACCGAGTCGCCGACACGGCTCACGCCGCCCACGAGGTCGATCAGACGCTCCACATCATTGGTGCCGCGCGATGTGGCAATGGCCACATCCCAGCGCACGCTGCCATTGGCAGGATTCAGGCCCAGCAAGCGGCCCGACTGACCCAGTACCAGGGTGTCGTTCACGGCCAGCAGCACGCCAGACTGCTTGAGCACCAGCGCGTCCCCCGGGCGTTGCTGGGTCCAGAGTCGGGTGCCGCTGGCGCCGTCGAGCGCAGTAACGGTGCGGTCGGCTGTGGCCACAAAGACCCGTCCACCCGCCACCAGCGGCGCGGTATAGGCCTGGGCTGGCAATTTTTGCCGCCACAGCACGCGTCCGGCTTCGAGCGCCACGACTTCGTTGGCGTTGGTCACCACGGCGGCTATTTTGCCGTCGCTGCCGACACCCGCCGTGATGGGAGCTCCCACCTGCGCGCGCCAGAGATCGACCCCGGTCGCGGCATCCAGAGCGGCCACGGTGCCGTCCGATGCGGCCAAGGTCACGGTATTGCCCAACACATGGGGTTCCAGCGAAAAATTAACGGCACCCATACGACCGGTCCAGGCTGAACGCACGCCGAGCAGGGGAACATTGGGCGCCAACTCCGCGGGTTTGATCTTGTCGGCGGTTGAGCAAGCGGCGAGCGACGCGACCAGGCACAAAGCGGCCACAGCCCGATGCGGCAATGAATAGGATGTCAGCTTCACTTCTTCACCTCCATGGCCGCCGAAGCAGGCGCACCAGGGACCGCGGCGGTCTTGGCCGCAGCCTTGGGGTCCACACCCAACGCGTTGAGTTTGACCTCGACCAGGCGCCGGTAATCGGCGCGCTCGTCAAAGCCCTGATAGGCCTTTTCGAACTCGACCCGGGCTTCAGCTTTTTTGCCCTGCAGCATCAGGATGTCGCCCAGTCGATCCGCTGCCAATGGCGCGAATTCCTTAGTGAAACTGCCCGCCAATTGCCTGGCTGCTTCGTCATACGATTTGGCTTGGGCCAGCACACCGGCCAGGCGCAACTTGGCGATGGCTTGGTAGCCCGCATCGGAAGACTTTTCCACAACCCAACTCAATGCCCCCTTGGCTTCGTCGGACTTGCCTTTTTCGTCGTAGGTCTTGGCCGCCAACAGCGCAGCCTGTTGTGCATAGGTGGTGCTGGAGAACTTGTCCTTCATGTCGGCCAAGGCACGATCGAGCTTGGCCAGGTCGCCCGCCTGCGCGGCGCGCTCCACCTCCTCAAACATGGCCGAACTCTGTGCCGCCTGGCTGCGCTGCCAGTACTGGTAGCCGTTCCATGCGGCGTAGCTGCCCAGGACGGCGATCAGAATCCAGCTGATCAGATTGCCATATTGCTTCCAGAAGTGCTTGAGTTCCTCAAGCTGTTCTTGTTCTTCGAGGTCGAGGTGTTGTGACATGGGTGAATTTGGTTAAGCCGCTGATTGTAGGGTGGATGCCCAGAGCGCCACATCGCTCAAGGCGCGGGCAACCTGCGCACCGCCGCCGTCGCGCAGGGATTTGATGGTGACCGAGCCGCTGGTCAGTTCGTCGGCGCCGAAAACCAGGGCGTAACGGGCACCGCTGGCATCGGCTTTTTTGAATTGCGCTTTCATGCTGCCCATGCCGGCCTCGGCGCCAGCGTGCATTTGCACGGACACGCCCGACTGGCGCAGCGCTTGCAGGACCGGCAGGGCCAATTCCAGCGCCGCCGCATCCGGCAGCACCGCATACGCGTCGCACGCCAAAGGCGGCAGTGCATCGCCCTGCACCTGGATCAGTTCCAGCACGCGCTCGATGCCCATGCCCCAACCGACGGCGGGTGTGGGTTTGGCGCCCAGGGTTTCGAACAGGCCGTCGTAACGTCCGCCGCCACACAGCGTACCCTGCGCGCCGAGTTCGTCGGTGATGAACTCGAACACCGTGTGGCTGTAGTAGTCCAGTCCCCGCACCAGGCGCGGGTTGATGCTCCAGGCCACACCACAGGCGCTGAGCAGGGTCTTGACCTGATCGAAGTGCTTGAGCGAGGTTTCACCCAGAAAGCTCAGCAGTTGCGGCGCGCCCTGCACCAGTTCCTGCATGGCCGGATTTTTCGTGTCCAGGATGCGCAGGGGGTTGGTCTGCAAGCGCCGCTGTGCGTCCGTGTCCAGCGCGTCCAGGTGGCGCGTGAAGTAGTCGATCAGTGCGGCACGGTGCTGCAAGCGTTCCGGCAGCAGGCCAAGACTGTTGAGCTCGACGCGCACCTTCTGCAAGCCCAGACGGTCGAACAATTGCGCCACCATGAGCATCAGTTCGGCGTCGACCTCGGGACCGGCAAAGCCCAGCGCTTCGGCGCCGAGCTGGTAGAACTGCCGGTAGCGCCCGCGCTGCGGACGCTCGTGGCGGAACATGGGGCCCATGTAGAACAGGCGCTTGCCGCCGTCATAGGTCAGGTTGTGCTCGATCGCGGCGCGCACCACGCCAGGGGTGTTTTCCGGACGCAGCGTGAGCTGCTCGCCGTTCAATCGGTCTTCGAAGGAGTACATCTCCTTCTCCACGATGTCGGTGGTCTCACCCGTGCCTTTGACGAACAGCGCCGTGTGCTCGACGATGGGCGTGCGGATGCTACGGTAAGCATAGACGCCCATGACATCGCGCACGTGGGCTTCGAACCACTCCCAGCGCGCCGACTCCGGCGGCAGGATGTCGTTCATCCCCTTGACGGCACTGAGACGGTCACGTTTGCCGGTCGGCGCTTTCGCCTCCGGACGATTTTCTGCAGCGGCTGCAGTCGGTTTTTCGGTCATAGGTGTCAGGCCTTGGCGCTGCCAAAGCGTTTCAAAATATAGTTTTCCACGATCTCTTGGAACTCCTGGGCGATGTTCTCGCCGCGCAGGGTCAGGCGCTTTTCACCATCGATGAACACCGGTGCTGCGGGCGCCTCGCCGGTGCCGGGCAGGCTGATGCCGATGTCGGCGTGCTTGCTCTCGCCCGGGCCGTTCACAATGCAGCCCATGACGGCCACCTTGAGCTTTTCCACGCCCGGATACTGCTCGCGCCAAACAGGCATCTGGGTGCGCAGGAAACCGTCGATCTGCTGCGTCAATTCCTGGAATGTAGTGCTGGTGGTACGGCCACAGCCGGGGCAGGCCGTGACGCTGGGGACAAAGCTGCGCATGCCGAGGGACTGCAAGATTTCCGCAGCGATCACCACTTCCTGCGTGCGCGACTCCCCCGGCTGCGGCGTGAGTGATACCCGAATGGTGTCGCCAATGCCCTCCTGCAACAGGATCGCCAGGGCCACGCTGGAGGCCACCGTGCCCTTGGTCCCCATGCCGGCTTCGGTCAGACCCAGATGCAACGCGTAGTCGCAGCGTTTGGCGAGTTCGCGGTACACGGAAACCAGATCCTGCACACCGCTGACCTTGCAGGACAGCAGGATCTGACTGCCGTCCATGCCGATGGATTGCGCAAAGCGCGCGGATTCAATGGCGGATGTGATGAGCGCCTCGTACATCACCGGCTTGGCATCCCAGGGCTTGGCGCGCAGGCTGTTCGCGTCCATCAGCGAGGCCAGCAATTCCTGGTCCAGGCTGCCCCAGTTGACACCGATACGCACCGGCTTGTTCCAGCGCATCGCCGCTTCAATCATCTGGCCGAATTGCCGATCGCGCTTGTCGCCCTTGCCCACATTGCCCGGATTGATGCGGTACTTGGACAGCGCTTGCGCACAGCCGGGAAAGTCGGTCAACAGGCGGTGCCCGTTGTAGTGAAAGTCGCCAATCAGCGGCACGTCAATGCCCATCCGGTCGAGTTGCTCGCGCACATAGGGCACGGCCTGCGCGGCCTCTGGCGTGTTCACCGTGATGCGCACCATCTCGGAGCCGGCCAGCGCCAACTCCTTGACCTGAATGGCAGTACCGACGGCGTCAGCCGTGTCGGTGTTGGTCATGGACTGGATGCGTACCGGCGCGTCGCCGCCCACGGTCACGATCTTGTCGCCCCAGGCGACTCGGGCCTGACGGGTTTGCCGCACGCGCGGGGCGGCGGCATCAATGGGCAGGGATTCTTCCATCACTTCACCTCGAATCGGGCCACGTTTTCCTTGGCCACTGCGCCCAGGTCAAGCGGCTTGCCGCGCACCAGAACTTCCACGCCATCGGCGCGTCCGACCACGGCTTGCAGCGGCGGGGTACCGGTTGCCGTGGCGGACTCCCCTGCCGACAGGGTGCGCCGCAACAGGACAGCCCCCTTGGCATCGACCACTTCGATCCAGCTTGAGGCGCGAGCCTTGAACAGCAGCATGGTGCTGGCCGCGGCGCTCGCGTCCACGGCTGGCAGTGCTGCGGGCGCGGGCGCAACGCTGGGGGCAGACACGATCACAGCGGCGCTGGCCGGGAATTCCGGTCGCACCGGCAGGCTCTCAGGCACACCCTGCATGGGCAGATCCGGTGCTGCGCCGGCAACAGGCATGCCCGGGGTTTCGGGCGGCGAAGTGGACGCGACAAAGGTCGGGGCACTCACAGGCGTCGCGGAGTGCGCTTGACCCCGAAACCACTCCAGGCCCTTTTGCAGTTCCGGAAGGAAGCCGACGACGGCGGCGGCCAGCAGCAGGATCACCACGCCCCACACGGCGGGATGACGAACGTGAACCCGGCGCAGCAATTCTGTGACGGGACCGTTTGCCTGAAACGGTGCATTGATGCCGGCGTCGCGTTGCAAGATCGGCACGGCACCTTGGGGCAGTTTTGCCAGTACCGGCAGCGGGTCGATGTGCAGCGTGCGACAGACACTGGCAGCCAGGGCGCGGACAAACACTGCGTCGTGCATGGCGTCGAGCCGGTCAGCCTCCAGCGCCTCGAGCTTCTTCACGGGAACCTTGAGCGAAACCGCCAAGGCGGCAATGTGCAGGCCGCTGGCCTCGCGTGCCTGGCGCAGCATGGCGCCCGCAGTGGCCGTCGACGCGGTGCCAGCGTCCGGCACCAAAGTCGCCCGGTCCGGACTCGAACTCACATCACTCATCAAAGGCCCCACGTTCGTACAAAGTCAATTCACGCGCCTGCGGAAAGCGTTTTTTCATCTGGTCCACCAGCTGCTGCATGGCGACCTTGTTGTCCATCCTGCGCTCGACCCGGATGCCCAGCCACAGCGACTCGGCGTTGGCCAACTCGCTGTTGTTCAGGCGCCGGATATAGAACTGCGCGCGCACCAGGTCGCCACGCTTGAGCAGCAGACCCGCCAGATTGAAGCCGGTGATCGGATTGCCCGCGTCAAGCTCATAGGAGCGCGTGAGACTGCGCTCGGCCTCATCGGCATGACCGGCCCGTGACTGGCACAGGCCCATGGTCAGGTAGGTTTTGGCGCGGTCGCCGTACAGCGGATTGGCCAAGGCCTGATTGAAGGCCTCGCTGGCTTCGCTGTAGCGACCGGACTGGCACAGCAGCCAGCCGACGTTTTGCAGTGCGCCAGCGTCGCGCGGGTTCAAGGCCACGGCGCGACGAAAACTGTCTTCTGCCAGGCGCAGGTCATTCAGGCGCATGTACACCAGGCCGCGCAGGCTGTAGGCCTCGGCGTAGCTCGGATCAATGACCAGCGCCTGTTTGAGTTCGTCCAGCGCAATGGTGGTCTTGCCCTCCTCGAAATAGCTCACGGCCAGTTCCATGCGGATGCGCGCCCGACGTCGTATTTCGGGCTCGTCCGATGCCGTCACGACATCGGTCTTGCCGTCGCCCGGCATGCCCACGCCGACTCCGGCAGCGCAGCCCGCCAGCACCCAGGCGGCGGCCGCCGCCATCAACAGCCGCAACAGGCCGCCCCCCACCCTGCTTGGTAACGCATCTCGGTGCTTCATGCTGGTCTCCTGGTGTTGGGCTCGGTCGCCGGTTTTATCATGATCGTGCGCCGTCCGGCCATGCGCTCGGCCGCACGCGTGCGGTCCTTCACGTCACCAGCGAGTTGCCCGCAGGCCGCGTCGATATCGTCGCCGCGCGTTTTGCGCACCGTGGCGACAAAGCCCGCGGCGTTCAGGATCGCAGCAAAGGCCGCCACCGTCGCGGGCGCGGAACAGGTCAGGCCCGAGGCCGGAAAGGGGTTGAAGGGGATCAGGTTGAACTTGGCCGGAACGCCAGTCCCGCCGTGCTCGCGCACCAGTTTGACCAACTGATGGGCGTGTTCGGGATGGTCGTTGACGCCGTCGAGCATGCAGTATTCAAAGGTGATGAAATCGCGCGGCGCGAACTCCAGGTAGCGCTGGCAGGCGTCGAGCAGATCCGACAAGGGATACTTGAGATTCAGCGGCACCAGGTGGTTGCGCAGTTCGTCATTGGGCGCGTGCAGCGACACGGCCAGCGCCACCGGGCAGTCATGGGCCAGCAGGTCGATCTTGGGAACCACCCCTGAGGTCGACACCGTGACACGACGCCGCGACAGGCCATAGCCATGGTCGTCAAGCATGACGCGCAGCGCGGGAACCAACGCGGCGTAGTTTTGCAGCGGCTCGCCCATGCCCATCATCACGACGTTGGAGATGACACGCTCGTCTCGCTTCAAATAACGGCGCAGGAAGTGTTCGGCAAACCAGAGTTGCGCCACGATCTCGGCGGTCGTCAGGTTGCGGCTGAATCCCTGATGCCCAGTGGAGCAGAAGCGGCACCCGATGGCACAACCGGCCTGTGAAGAAATGCACAAGGTGCCGCGATCGGCTTCGGGGATGAACACCGACTCGATCACGTTGCCGTCACCGACATCGAACAGCCACTTGATGGTGCCGTCGGCGGAAACATGCTGCGACACCAACGGCAGGGCCTGCATGCAGGCCACGCCCTTGAGCTTGTCGCGCAGCGACTTGGCCAGATCGCTCATCTGGTCAAAATCGGTCGCACCCCTCTGATGGATCCAGCGAAACAGCTGGGTCGCGCGAAAGCGCTTCTCCCCGAGCCGCTCGCAGAACGCGGCCAAACCCTCGAGGTCGTAATCGAGCAGATTGGCCGTCATTGCATGATGAACGCGCGCCTTAGCGTGCGTAAATGTTCATGCCGGGGAAGAAGAAGCTGATTTCAACGGCAGCTGTCTCCGGCGCATCCGAGCCATGGACGGCATTGGCATCGATGCTGTCGGCGAAATCGGCGCGAATGGTGCCGGCGGCGGCCTTCTTCGGATCAGTCGCGCCCATCAGGTCGCGATTCTTCAGCACGGCGCCTTCACCCTCCAGGGCCTGGACCATCACCGGGCCGGAGATCATGAATTCCACCAGGTCCTTGAAGAAAGGACGGGCAGCGTGTACGGCGTAGAAGGCTTCGGCCTCGCGGCGCGACAGGTGCACCAACTTGGCAGCCACAACCTTCAGGCCGGCGGCTTCAAAACGTGCGTAGATCTGGCCGATGACGTTTTTCGCGACGGCGTCGGGCTTGATGATGGAAAGAGTGCGTTCGATGGCCATGGTATTGATCCTGAGCTTGAGTTTTAAAAAAGATTTCTTCCGTTTCGGAAAAAGCCTTTGAGTTTAACCTGTGCGCCCGCCTTTCGACTGCGAGGCCACAAGCAGAAGGCGGTCCTGCGGAAACAGGCTCAGCGGCCGCGTCCGGGGGGACGACGCTGACCACCGCGCTTGGGGCCCTGGTTCGCGTCCTTGCGCTGGCGCATGAAGCTGTCCGCGCCGATGTAGCCAAAAGCGGTTTTCATCGGATCGGGTTGGTTCGCACCCTCGTGGTCCGGCGTGTCGCCGCGCGGCCGCGCCGGCTTGACCGGTCCTGTCGGCCGCCCCCTGCCTGGCGGCCGTGGTGCCGGCACCGCGCTCGGATGCGGCGGACGCCCCCGCCCGGCGCGAGCCCGGCCTGGCGGGTTGTCTCGACTGCCTGTGGAGACCCTGTCGCCGGCTTGGCGCTCGCGCGGCACGGCGGCCTGGGCCAGCGATCGGATATCGGCTTCATCGAGCTCCATCCAGGCGCCGCGCTTGAGGCCGCGAGGCAACACCATGGCGCCGTAGCGGATGCGGATGAGTCGGCTCACCGCGTGCCCTACCGCCTCCAGCATGCGCCGCACCTCACGGTTGCGCCCCTCGGAAATGGTGACGCGGTACCAGCAGTTCGAACCTTCGCCGCCGCCCTCTTCGATCGCGCCGAACTGGGCCCGGCCATCGTCGAGTTGAACGCCGTCGAGCAACTTTTGCTTTTCTTCCTTGGTCAGCTTGCCCAGCACGCGCACCGCGTATTCACGCTCCAGGCCGAAGCGCGGGTGCATCAACTGGTTCGCCAACTCGCCTGAACTTGTGAACAGCAACAGGCCTTCGGTATTCAGGTCCAGGCGCCCCACGGACTGCCACTTTCCCTGGTACAGCTTGGGCAGGCGCCGAAACACCGTGGGCCGGTTCTGCGGATCGTCATGTGTGACCACTTCACCGGCCGGCTTGTGGTAGGCAATGACCCTTGCCGCCGGCGCATCAATGCGAAAGCGGATCGGCTTGCCGTTGACCTTGATCTGGTCGCCGTACTGGATGCGCTGACCGACGTGCGCCGGCTCATTGTTCACCGAGATGCGGCCTTCGGTGATGAGTTGCTCCATTTCCAGTCGCGAGCCGAGACCGGATTGCGCCAGCACCTTGTGCAACTTGGGCGACTCCGCCACCGGTGCGAGCACGCGCTTGAATGGCAGCTCGGGCAGTTCCTCCTCGGCGTCAAAGTCACCCGAAACCACCTGCGCAAAACGCGACGCTGAAGCGCCGACATCGGCGGGCACGGCCGCCGATGTCTCGTCGGGGCCAGCCGAAGCGACAGCTTGCACCGGCAAGTCTGCGGGATCCGGTGTTGTGGGCACAGCCAGCACCGGCTCGGCCTGGCCGTGGGTTTCGTCGGCATTTGCCGGTTTGCTTTCGGGCAAGCCCTCATTGGACGGGTTCATACATCACTCCCCAAAAGACGCAGGGACAGAGTCCGCTGCGGGTGGTTGCTGTGGATCCGAAATGGACCCAACTTGTTCTTGCGCCTGCGCCAAAGGCTGGGCCGAGTCCATCGGCAACGCTGCCTGGCTGTCGTTTGCCACCGGCTCGAGCAGCCGCAACACCCGGGCATCGTAGGCCGGCCCTTCCAGCGCGGGCAACTGGTCCAGCGAAGCCAGGCCCAGATCATCCAAAAACTGCCGCGTCGTGGCGTACAAACCCGGCCGGCCCACGGTTTCCCTGTGGCCTATGACTTCCACCCAGCCCCGGTCTTCCAACTGTTTGAGCAGCAACGAGTTGATGGTCACACCACGAATGTCTTCCATGTCACCGCGCGTCACCGGCTGGCGGTAGGCGATGATGGCCAGCGTCTCCAGCGTGGCGCGTGTGTATTTCGGCGGCTTCTCGGGATGCAGCCGATCGAGATACTCGCGCATTTCCGGGCGGCTCTGAAAACGCCAGCCCGTGGCCACGCTCACCAGTTCCACGCCCCGGGGCGACCACTCTTGCTGCAGCTGCGCCAACAATGATTTCAGCGTGTCCAAGCCCAGCTCGTCGTTGAACAGCACGCGCAACTCATTGACAGTCAATGGTTGCTGCGAGCAAATCAGTGCGGTTTCGAGGACACGCTTGGCATCCGCGGTATTCATGTGTGGCGATATTCGGAAAAATCTTGCCCTCGGGGCAAGGCGATTCAAGTGGGGTAACGGCGGGACATTGGACATCAACCCGGTGCGGACAATGCTTGCCTCGTGTTGTCCATGACCCCCAGCACCAAGGCTGCAACGGGTCGCGGCAGGGAGATCACCGCCGGGGGGCGAGCGCAGACTGAAACTGCGGTCAGGGCAGATTGTATCCCAGCCCCCAGGCTTGCAGCGCCTGGCGCATGTCCGCAGGTACATCGGCCGCAAAGTCCAGCGCCGCTCCCGTGACCGGGTGCGCAAAGGCCAGGCGAAAGGCGTGCAGCGCCTGGCGCTGCAATCCGCCGGCCGGCGCGCCGCCATACAGGGCGTCCCCCACCAGCGCGTGCCCCAGCATCATCATGTGGACCCTGATCTGATGCGTGCGCCCGGTATGCAGGGTGCAGCGCACCCAGCAGCCCAGGGCGGCGTTTTCCAGCAGTTCCACATCGGTACAGGCCGTTTTCCCGGACTGATGGGTCAAATCCACGGCCGCCATGCGCAGACGGTTGCGCGGGTCGCGGCCGATCGGCCACTCGGCGCGCCGCGTCGGTCCGACCCAGGTCTTGTGCGCCAGCGCCACGTACTGGCGGCGAACCTCGCGCGCGGCGATCATGCGCACCAGCGCATCCATGACGGCGCGGGTGCGCGCCACCACCATCAGACCGCTGGTGTCCTTGTCCAGACGGTGCACGATACCAGCGCGCGGCAGGAACTGCGCCTGCCCATCCAGCGCCAACAGTCCGTTGAGCAAAGTGCCACTCCAGTTGCCGGGCGCCGGATGCACCACCAGGCCGGCCGGCTTGTGGATCACCCGCAGGTGCGCGTCTTCGTACACCACATCCAGCGCCATGGCTTGCGGCTTGAAGGCCTGGCTTTGCAGTGTCGGACGCAATTCGATCTGCACCGCTTCGCCGGCGTGCAGCTTGGCCGAGGGCTTGGTCACAACCGCCCCCTTGACGCGCACGGCACCGGCTTCGATCAACTGCTGCAGGTAACTTCGGGAGAACTCCGGCACCAGATCGGCCAAAGCCCGGTCAAGTCGCAGGCCGTGCTGCACGGCTCCCATGGTCAATTCCCGAAGTTCCACACCGGCGCCGGCGTCGGCACCGTCATCCATGCCCGCGAACGGGTCTTCGACTTGAGGGTCGGTCGATATAATCATTTGCTCTGTCACAAGAAGGTTGCCTATGTTGCTGCGCGTCAAATTATCGGTTGTCCGGTCCTTGCTCATGACCGGGCTGGCTTTGCTGCTCGCGGCATGTGCCACCACCGAGGACAAGACCGCAGGAATGGAGCCGGCCAAGATCTACGCCGACGCCAAGGATGAGATGTCATCCGGTGCCTACGACAAGGCCATTGTGCTGCTGGAGAAACTCGAAGGTCGCGCCGCCGGTACCCCACTGGCGCAGCAGGCCCAACTCGACAAGGCATACGCCCAGCACAAGTCGGGGGAAGGCGTGCAGGCCGTGGCCACGCTGGACCGCTTCATGAAGCAGCATCCGGCCAGCCCGGCCCTGGACTATGCCCTGTACCTCAAGGGTATCGTGAATTTCAACGACAACCTGGGTCTGTTCGGCTCGGTCATCAAGCAAGACCTGTCCGAGCGCGATCAGAAGGCCGCCAAGGATTCGTTCGAAGCATTCAAGGAACTGGTGTCACGCTTCCCCGATTCGCGCTACACACCGGACGCACGCCAGCGCATGGTCTACATCACCAATTCGCTGGCCCAGTATGAAGTCCACGTGGCGCGCTACTACTTCAATCGTGGCGCCTACGTGGCCGCACTGAACCGCGCCCAGTCGGCACTGACCGACTACCGTGATGTACCGGCGCAGGAAGAGGCGTTGTACATCCTGATGCGCTCGCATGACGCCATGGGTGCAACCGCCTTGCGCGATGACGCGCGCCGCGTGCTGGAGAAGACCTACCCCAACAGCAGCTACCTGACCCAGGGCTTCAAGCCGCGGCAGGATCCGTGGTGGAAACTGTGGTGAGTTCGCGTAACGCCTGATGGAACTCCTCGGGCGACGTCAGTTGCCGCATCGGCGGTAGCGCCGCCAGCAGTTTCTTCCCATAGCCCATGGCGCTCAGGCGGGTGTCGCATACCACAAGAACACCACGATCGGATTCGCGCCGTATCAGCCGGCCGGCACCCTGCTTGAGTGCCACGGCTGCCTCTGGCAGATGATAGTCCTTGAAGGGACTGCGACCGGCCGCCTGCAGGCGCTGCGACCGGGCTTGCACCAGTGGATCATTGGGCGCAGGAAACGGCAGCTTGTCGATGATCAGCAGTTGCAGCGCTGCGCCCGCAACGTCCACCCCCTCCCAAAACGAGCCTGAAGCCACCAGCACACAACCGGGCATCCCGGCTTGCCCGCCCCGACGAAAACGAGCCATCAACTCCCGCTTTGGCAACTCACCTTGCACCAACACCTGAACGTCCGTGGCAAAGCCGAAATGGGTCTGCAGCGCCTCGCCGATGACGCGCAAGGCGCGCAGACTGGTGGTCAGTACCATCGCGCGACCACCCAGTACGGTCACGGCATCGGCCGCCAATGCCGCTACCTGTGCGCTGTGCGCCGGGTCGCTCGGACGCGGCAAATGGGCCGGCACATAAAGGCAGGCCTGATTCGCGTAATCGAACGGACTGTGCACGCGCAGTGTGCGGGCCGCGGTCAAACCGCAGGGCTCGGTAAACCAGCGCAGGGCGTCGTCGGCCCCGAGGGTCGCCGAAGTGAAAATCCAGGCCCTGCCGGGCGCTGCACCGGCCTCGGGCTCAACGCCAAGGAGTCGGGTTTGTACCGCCTGCGCGATGTCCAGCGGCGACTCGACCAGGCTGAGTTGCTGGCCAACATCCAGCCAGCGCACCGTGTCGGCGCTGCCGGGGCCGGCAAACTGCGCGAGGCGCTGGGCAAGCGCCTGCGCCCTCACGTGCAGTCGCTCAAAGTCCGGCGCCAGCTCGCGCACGATTTCCAGGCCCTCCACGGCATGCGATAAGGCGGTCTGAACGGATTGCATGGCAAACTGCCAGCCAGGCTCGGACAAGCCCTCGGGTGAGCCCTGCTGCCAGCGCAAGCGGGGTGCGCTGCCCTTGCCCACCGTGAGGCGCAAGTCTTGCGCCGCGCGCTCCACCGCGGCGGCGAGGGTTTGCCAGTCCACCAGGCCGCGCGCCAGTCGCAAGCCTAAGGCCATCAGGTCGCGCGAAAAATCCACCAGTTGCCCGGTGGAAACTTGCGTGCCCAGGAACTGCACGCCGGTTTCATTGAGTTGATGGGCCTCGTCAAACACCACCACACGCACGCCGGGCAGGAGTTCGGCCATGCCCGACTCGCGTACCACCAGATCGGCAAAAAAAAGGTGGTGGTTGATCACGACCACGTCCGCCACCATGGCTTCACGCCGCGCCAGATTCACGTGACAGTCCCGGACCCGGGGACACTGCGCACCCAGGCAATTGTCCCGTGTCGATGTCACCATTGGAATCAGCGCCGAGCGCTCATCCAATCCCGGCAGTTCGGCCAGATCGCCCGAGCGTGTGACCTGCGACCATTGCTCAATCTGCGCCAGCGTCGTCAACTCGGATCGATCCGACTGACTGCCAGCATGGCGCGCGCTCTCCAAGCGATGCAGGCAAAGGTAACTGGCGCGGCCCTTGAGCATGGCCATGCGGATGGGCAATCCCAACGCCCGCGTCAGACCGGGCAGGTCGCGCCCGAACAACTGGTCCTGCAAGGTCTTGGTGGCGGTGGAGATCAGCACGCGCTCGCCACTGAGCAGGGCCGGCACCAGGTAGGAAAATGTCTTGCCGACACCGGTCCCGGCTTCCACGACCAGCGCACCGCCAGTTTCGATGACGGCAGCGACCGCCAGTGCCATAGCGGTCTGTCCGGCGCGTGGCATGAACTGTTCGGCCGCAAGCGACAGCACGCCGTCGGGAGAAAAAACCTGCGCCACCTGATCCCGGCGTGCGGCAAACCCTGGGGACAACGGGGAATTCAGCTTTGCTTCCAATATAATAATTTCAAGGGAAAAGGGTCGGCCGCCGGCTTGGTTCGATAATACGGTCTTTCCATGAGCATCGGCCAGCGCGCCGCGCAACAAAGCACTTTATGTCCATCGGCTACCGTCTGACCGCTTCCACCGGGATACACAAGGGAGATCGCGACTATCAGCAGGATCAAGTGGCGCTGATCAGTCATCCGCGCGCCAACGGCTGCGTCCTGGGCGTGGTTGCCGACGGCATGGGCGGCTTGAGCGGCGGTCGCAAGGCATCCAACCAGGTGCAGATGACGGCCAAACAACTGTTTGAGCGCTATGACCCAACCACAGACGACGCGACCAGCCTGTTGATGCAACTGGTGCGCGAAGCCCATGTCGTGATCAAACTGATCGCCGTTTCGGCCGAGGAACAACCGCACAGTACGATCGCGGCTTTCCTCATCAACCCTGGCGGAGACTGCCACTGGGTGCACACCGGAGACTCGCGCATTTATCACTTCACCGGCAGCACGCTGGTGAAACGCACACTGGACCATTCACTGGTCCAGAAAATGGTCAGCCGCGGTGAGATCACGGAAGAAGAGGCCAATGTTCACCCGAAGGCCAACATCCTCACGGGCTGCGCAGGTTCAGCCGAAGACCCGCCCATCGAAACCCATTTGATCACCCAGATTCATCCCGGGGACTCCTTGCTGGCGTGCAGCGACGGGGTATGGCACTATTTCAACGACAAGGAATTGGGCTCGGTGATGTCAACCCTGTCGCCCCGCGACGCGTCTGAATTCCTGATCACCAAGGCGAGGGCCAGGGCCCGTGGTCGGGGCGACAATCTGTCGCTGATTCTGCTCAAATTCGACCCTTTATAGGTACCGCCGCAGGGAGACAACAGACACCCGACTCGCCCAACCTCAGGGGTGCTCGGGCAAAGGTTTTGCCCCGGGATGGGTTTGTTTTTTCTGGCGCTCCAGCAGTTCTGCCTTGTGTTGCGCGGCCTCGGACAATTTTTCTTCATGCTGACGCTGATTTTTCACCGCAAGTCCGGCTTTGGCGTCACGCTGCGCCTGCTGATCGGCAAACTGTTTTTTCTTTTGCGCTTGCTCACCAGACCTGGCTTGCGCATCGGCGTCCCGCTGCGACTGAGTTTGCGACTTGTCCTGGGTCTTGCGAGCCAGGCGTTCAGTTGCAGACACATTGGCAGCAGGCGAATCTGCGACGGTCGAATCGCGCAACTTGCTCTCGGTTCGTTGCAGTTCCAGAGCACCCTGGCGACGTCGTTTCGCGTCATTCAGCGATATTTCCTGGCGGCGCAAGTCGGCCAGTACCTCGCGCTTGCGCGTCCTGACCGATTGCAGACACTCGTTCACGGTGAATCGCGATGTGCAGGCCTGTTCTTCCTGTGCAAAGCGCGCCACTTCCTGCTGGCGCCGGGTCTCAATGCGCGCACGGTCGGCCGGCTCCGTTTCTGCTGCAGAAGGTGGCACGCCCTGTGCCTGCGCCAACGCACAAAACAGCAGGCAGGCCAGCGATCGCATTAGATTTTTCATGTGATGGCAGTATCAACCATGCGGCGCTCCAGCGCCAGAAATTCTGACGACTGCATTTCATGCAAGCGCGACACCGTGCGTGGAAATTCGTGCGCCAACGGGCCCTCGGTGTACAGTTCTTCCGGCGCAGCCTGCGCCGACAGAATGAGCTTGACGCGGCGGTCGTACAGCACGTCCACCAGCAGCGTGAAGCGCCGCGCCTCGGAGGCCATGCGCACCGGCATGACGGGCACATCGCTGAGCAACACCGTATGAAACTGCGTTGCCAATTCGAGATAGTCGTTTTGCGAGCGCGGTCCGCCACAAAGGGTCTTGAAGTCGAACCAGGCGACACCGCCAGCGCGCCGACGCGCACTGATTTCGCGCGACTCGATATGCAGCACCGGGGGCTCGTCATGGCATTCCGCCAGACGTTCGAAGGCCTGTGTCATTTCAGCGTCCGCCGCCGCTCCCAGCGGGCTGTGATAGAGCCTGAGTTGCTCCAGCGTGCGGCGCCGATAGTCGGTGCCGTTGTCCACGTTCAGCACCTCCAACCGGTCCTTGAGCAACTCAATGGCCGGCAGAATGCGACTGCGGTGCAGGCCCCCCGGGTACAGGTCGTCGGGCTGAAAGTTGGAGGTGGTGACAAAGCCCACGCCGTTGGCAAACAGTGAATCCAGCAATCGGTGCAGGATCATGGCGTCGGTGATGTCGGCCACATGGAATTCGTCGAAACAGATCAACCGATAGCGCTTGGCAATGCGCTTGCCCAATTCATCCAGGGGATTCACCGTGCCCTGCATCAGATGCAACTCACGGTGCACCTCGCGCATGAACTCGTGAAAATGCAGCCTGGTCTTGCGCTTCAGTGGCACCGCGTTGTAGAAGCAGTCCATGAGAAAGCTTTTCCCCCGTCCGACACCGCCGTGCAGGTAGACGCCACGCGGAATGTCAGGCCGGTTGATCAGCTTCTTCAGCGCATTGGAACGCTTCGCGCGATAACCGGTCCACTCCGTGGCGCAGCGCTGCAAGGCGTCAACCGCACGCAGTTGCGCGGGGTCGCTGGTGTAGCCCCGGGCCTTGAGCTCGGCCTCGTAGGCCGTGGTGACCGACATCCCCGGTTAGAAGTTCAAGCTGCGTTTGTCCACCGCCAGCGCCGCTTCCTTGGTCGCTTCCGACAGGGAGGGATGGGCGTGGCAAATGCGCGCGATGTCCTCGCTGCTGGCGCGGAACTCCATCGCCACGACGGCTTCGGCAATCAACTCGCTGGCCATGGGGCCCACGATGTGCACGCCCAGGATTTCGTCGGTCACCGCATCCGCCAGGAACTTCACCATGCCGGTGGTGTCGCCGAGAGCACGCGCGCGACCATTCGCCAGGAAGGGAAAGGTTCCGGCCTTGTAGGTGCGGCCGCTGGCCTTGAGTTGCTGCTCGGTCTGGCCGACCCAGGCAATTTCCGGGCTGGTGTAGATTACCCAGGGCACGGTATTGAAGTTCACATGGCCGTGCTGACCGGCAATGCGCTCGGCCACGGCCACGCCCTCTTCCTCGGCCTTGTGCGCCAGCATGGGGCCGCGCACCACGTCGCCCACAGCCCAGACGCCGGGTAAATTGGTCTTGCAATCGTCATCGACCACGACCAGACCGCGCTCGTCCAGCGTCAGGCCCACGACCTCCGCGTTCAAACCTTCGGTGTTGGCGTAGCGGCCGACCGAGACAATGAGCTTGTCCACCAACAGCGCCTGGGCTTCACCCTTGGCGTTGGTATAGGCCACGGAAACGCCCTTCTTGCCGGTTTTGATATCGCCCACGGCCACGCCCAGTTCAATCTTCAGGCCCTGCTTGACGAAAGCCTTGTGCGCTTCCTTGGCGATCTGTTCGTCCACGGCGCCCAGGAAGGTCGGCAGACCTTCAAGGATCGTGACATCGGAGCCAAGGCGGCGCCAGACCGAGCCCATCTCCAGACCGATCACGCCGGCACCGATCAGGCCCAGCTTTTTCGGCACAGTGCCAATGCGCAGGGCGCCGTCGTTGGACAGGATGTTCTCCTCGTCGAACGGCGTGCCAGGCAGCGCCCGCGCGCGCGAGCCGGTGGCGACGATGACCTGCTTGCCCGTCAGCGTCTCGGATGCGGCACCCGTCACCAGAATCTCGTAGCCGCCTTCTACCGCCTTGACGAAGGAGC
This sequence comes from uncultured beta proteobacterium, assembly GCA_903830985.1. Taxonomy (GTDB): domain Bacteria; phylum Pseudomonadota; class Gammaproteobacteria; order Burkholderiales; family Burkholderiaceae_C; genus CAIKVZ01. Next base: position 452 of record CAIKVZ010000206.1, on the reverse strand, counting down.
CGCGGCCATGAAAGAAGCTGACCTTGTTTTTCTTGAGCAGGTAGAGGATGCCCTCGTTGTTCTGCTTCACGACCTTGTCCTTGCGGCCAATCATGGTCGCCACGTCCATGCTCAGGCCCTTGACCGCAATGCCGTGCTCGGCAAAGTGGTGGCTGGCCTGGTCAAAGTGTTCTGAGGACTGCAGCAACGCCTTGGACGGAATGCAGCCGACGTTGGTGCAGGTGCCTCCCGGTGCCGGACCGCCCTTGTCGTTTTTCCATTCGTCGATACAGGCCACCTGCATGCCGAGTTGCGCAGCCCGAATGGCCGCGATATAGCCGCCGGGACCGGCGCCGATGACGATGACGTCGAATTGTTTGCTCATGATTTTCTCGCTTCAATTTCCTACGATGCCGCGAAGCAGGTGAGTTCTTCGCGAAACACCGCGGAACCGGCTTTGCCGGGCCGCTGGT
>CAIKVZ010000205.1 GCA_903830985.1 uncultured beta proteobacterium | reverse complement strand
GTGCTCCCCGTCATATCCGCACAGGGCGATCCGCAGCAGCGGGTTCTCGCCATTGGCAATGGCCCACTCCCGGACAAGGCCAGAGACATCAGACGCCGCGCTGTAGGTGATGGAGTGCTCCTTGGCATCGTATGGGGGGTCAAGAAATACGCCGGTCAGCCCATGCTTCACCGTGACGGATTCGCCCAGCACGCGGTCCCATTCGCCACAGGACACGCGCACATTGCGGAGGCGGTCCGAGAGGGCCGCGAAGTATGAAAGAATAGCGTCACCCCTTCCGGCGTCGCCCAGGTGCGGGAGCTTGCGGTTGATGCCCCTTCCGGCGTTGCCCAGGTGCGGGAGCTGCTCCGGTTGATGCCCATTCCGGCGTTGCACGCACCAGCCGGAACCAATCCAGGCACACAACCCCCAGACCCACCACCCGGCGACTTTGGCGTCAAAGGCGTCAGGATCACTGCGCAGGGCCGCGATGCGCTCCGCCCCCGTGCTCACTAGCCAGTTGTGCCGGGCCAGGAGGTCCGCCTCGTTCACGGGGCTGTCGGCGTATTTCGCGGTTGTTTCCGGGTCCAGGCGTATGGCCCGCCAGAAATTTGCAAGGTAGCAGTCAAGATCGTTAACCGTTTCTGTTCCAAAATCCTTCGCAGGACGGCTCAAAAGGACAGCCCCGGACCCGAAAAACGGCTCGACGTAGTTCCGCACCTGGCCAAAGGCCCGCCACACTTCGGGGGCTACGCGGGACTTCCCGCCGAACCACGGGAACGGTGCGCGCAACATGCTCACGCCCGCCCCCTCAACATGCGCCCAATGATCCGGCACATCGCCCGCACAGGTGCAGGAACTTCCGCAAGCTGGCGGTTGAGCGCGTCGACCTCGCGCAACAGCATGTGCGCCTGGTGCTTCCGCTCCTCGTACTTGCGTTTCCACTGGACGCGCTGTGCTGGCTGGCGAATGTCTTGGTTCATGGGTTCCATCCCCGTGGCCCGCAAGCCTTTCTCTGATAGATGATGGAGCCAACCGCAGGGAGATACTTTGGGCCAAGGCCCTTGCGCTCCCCTGTGAGGACGCGCTGAATGTACTCCCAGCGTTTGATTCCCGCCAAAGCGGCCAGGTCTTTGGCCGTGGTCCCCGTCCGGTCCAAGTAGTTTTGAATATCTTCTTTGAGGTTCATGGCTTGTATCTTGCCGCAATGCGCACCCCATGTCAACCCCAAAAAAAGCGAACATGGCAGAAAATATTTCCCCAAAATGGTTGACATGCTGATTGAGGTATGGCAAAAAGGACTCGACGCCAGCACGGCACCCAGCAGCGAGCGACCAGAAATCAGACCCCAACCGTGAGCGCGGGGCGAGAAAGTAAGCAGCGAGACCGAGGGGTGCAAGGCAGGGGCGATGCGAGAGGGAACACAACGAGAAAGAGGAGGGGAACATGGCAAGCATCAACTGGCACCTTGGGCCGCGCAACAGGGCCTACGTTGACAAGATCGTGGACCGTGCCTGGGAACTCTGCATCAAGCATGACTACCCGGTGGGCGAGAAGATCAATCTGCAAATGGACCTGACGGCCTGCCACAACCACGGTTGTCGTCTGAACCTGGCGAAGCTCGCAAAGGCGCCGGACTTCGACTTCCTGCACGACATCCTGGGCATTGGCCGCCACATCAACAGGCAGACCGGGGCGCTGGAAGACTGCTTCCTGCCGCGCTGCGCGAGGGCCTAGCCATGACAGCACTGACGAAGATGCAGCACCTGGCCCAGGGCCGCGCGGACGAGTTCCGGTGGTCGGAGGTGGCCCTGGCGGTCGGCGCGGCGGTGATCGTGTCGGCAATGGTGGTCGGGGTGCTCTGCCTCGGCTG
>CAIKVZ010000204.1 GCA_903830985.1 uncultured beta proteobacterium | reverse complement strand
TTCGATGAGCGTGGCGTCGGCAACGGCTGGCTGCTGCCCGCCGGGCCCCTGCGCGAGCCCTGGCCGCGCGGCGTGGATCTGGTGCTGCACACCGGTGGCACAGCGGCTTTTGCCGGCTTCAGAGCGCGACGTGCGCTTGACAGCATGGCACTGCGCAGCGATGGCAGCAGACTGGAACTGGCCGACCTGCGTGGCCGGCCGCTGGTCGCGGTGGCGGGCATCGCGCAGCCGGAGAATTTCTTCCAGATGCTGCGTACCATGGGACTGGCGCTGACGCAAACCGTGGCGTTGCCTGACCACTTCTCCTTTGCCGGCTGGCAAGTGCCGCTGCCGCAAGGCGTCCTGCTGCTGTGCACGGAAAAGGATGCCGTCAAGCTGTGGCGCAGCCACCCTGAAGCCCTGGCCGTGCCGCTCACCCTGGAGTTCGAGCCGGCCTTCCTGCAGGCGCTGGAGGCCTTGCTGGCGCCGTCGCTGAGCTCAAAGCTATCATCTGGCCAACATTCCCCCGGAGAACTCAAAAATAATGGACAGTAAACTTCTGCAGCTTCTGGTCTGCCCCGTCACCAAAGGTCCCCTCAGCTACGACCGCGAAAAGCAGGAACTGGTGTCGCGCAGCGCGCGTTTGGCGTATCCGGTGCGCGATGGCATGCCGGTGCTGCTGGAGAATGAAGCCAGGGTGCTGAGCGACGAAGAGTTGGAAAAGAAGCAAGCCTGCTAACGACCCACAGGATCGCCATGCGCTACACCGTACTGGTACCGGCTCGGCTGGCTTCCACGCGTTTGCCGAACAAGCCCCTGGCCGACATCGGCGGCGTGCCTATGGTGGTGCGTGTGGCGCAACGCGTCGCCTGGAGTGCGCCGGGGATGCTGGCACCCCGTGTCGTGGTGGCAGGCGACAGCGAACTGATCGTGCACGCCTGCCGCGAGCATGGTGTCGAGGCGGTGCTCACCCACCAGCACCACACTTCGGGCAGCGACCGCCTGGCCCAGGCCTGTGATCTGCTGGGCCTGCAAGACGATGAACTGGTGGTGAACGTGCAAGGCGATGAACCCTTGATAGCCCCGTCGCTGGTGCTGGAGGTGGCGAGCTTGCTGCAAAATGACCACCAAGCCGACATGAGCACCGCCGCGCATGCCATCGACACGGTGCTCGAGTTCAACAACCCGAACGTGGTCAAAGTGGTGCTCGATGCCCACGGGCGTGCGCTCTATTTCAGCCGGGCCCCGATTCCGTGGTGGCGTGACGGCTCTGTGCCTGGTACCGCCGCCCTGCCGGCGAATCCGCCGCTGCGCCACATCGGCATCTATGGCTACCGCGTGGGCTTTTTACGCCTGTTCCCCAAACTCTCCCCTGCCCCCCTGGAATTGACTGAATCGCTGGAGCAGTTGCGTGCCCTGTGGCATGGGCATCGCATTGCCGTACACGTCACGGCGCTGGCGCCGGGCGCGGGTGTGGACACACCGGAAGACCTGGAACGCGTCAGAAAATTGTTTCCAGGCTGAAAACCCTGCTGGCGTAAGCGTTATGGAAGCCCGTGCGTGCTATTCTTTCCTCCGCAAATGGACCGTTGCCAGCAGCTTGAGTGGGGTGGCGGATGACTGTTTTTGACGTAATCCGAGGAGACACATGAGACTGATCTTGTTAGGCGCACCCGGCGCAGGCAAAGGCACCCAGGCCACCTTCATCTGCCAAAAATATGGCATCCCGCAAATTTCCACTGGCGACATGCTGCGTGCCGCCGTCAAGGCAGGAACGCCCTTGGGCGTGGAAGCAAAAAAGGTGATGGATGCGGGAGGTCTGGTCAGCGATGGCTTGATCATCAATCTGGTGAAAGAACGCATCTCCCAAACCGATTGCGCCCAAGGATTCCTGTTTGACGGCTTTCCCCGCACCATCCCTCAGGCCGACGCCATGAAGGCCGCCGGCGTCAAACTCGACTATGTGCTGGAAATCGACGTGCCTTTTGACGCAATCATCGAGCGCATGAGCGGACGGCGCTCGCACGCAGCGTCGGGGCGCACCTACCACGTCAAATTCAACCCCCCGAAAGTGGCGGACGTGGACGACGTGACCGGCGAAGCGCTGATCCAGCGCGAAGACGACAAACAGGAAACTGTGAATAAGCGGCTCGAGGTCTACAGCGCGCAGACCCGCCCCCTCGTCGACTACTACGCCAATTGGGCCAAGTCGGATCCACAGGCAGCTCCCAAGTACCGCGCCATCAGCGGCACCGGTGCGGTCGAAGAGATCACGGCGAACGCCTTTGCCGCGCTCACCAGCTGAATCCGCAATAGCCCGGGGCGTTCCTCGGGCTTAATGCCCCAGCAAGCGCAACTGGAGTGCAATGCGGGCCTTCACGGGTGACAACCCGCACGAGTCGGGAATGAGGTCACCGGGACGCGGCAGCACGCGGCCATAGGCGCAACGCGTGGCGCGAACCACCGCAACGCCCGATGCCTGCGCCCTGAGCAGGGCGCGCTCCAGTTCCTGATGCAAGCTGCCGTTGCCGGTGGCGGCGACAACCAGCCCGCGCAAGCGGTTCTGCGTTCCAGCCTCGTGAGCCAACAGCGCCTCCACCACGCGAGCACTCGCCCCGGCGTGGCTCATGACGACTTCCACACGCGGCAGGTCCGCAGCACCGGCCAATCGGTCCAACAGAGTACGTTGCGCTCCAGCGCACTCGGCCGCTGCGGCTGTTGCGCCCGAGTCGCCAATCTGGCGATCTCCTGTGTTCAACCAGCGCACCCGACCCTCCTCCATCATGCCCTGTGCCCCGGCCTCGCCTGAGTCGAACGCGTCCAGCCGGTAGGGATGGACTTTTTGTACCTGCAGGGCGCTGTGAATGCGCCCCGCACAAACCGCCAGCACGCCGTTCGCATGGGGATCTTGCGCCAACGCCAGCGCGTCTTGCAGATTTTGCGGGCCATCGGCAAAACGCGACGATGCAGGCCGCATGGCACAGGTCAGCACCACCGGTTTGCGCGCCAGCAAGGCTGGTGGCAGCACGGCATGCAGGAAATACGCCGTCTCCTCCAGCGTGTCGGTGCCATGGGTGATGACTGCGCCGCGAACTTCGTCCTGCGCCAACCAATGCGCGCAGCGCAAAGCCAAACGCTGCCACACGGCAAAGCTCATGTCCTTGCTGTCCACTTGGGCGATCTGCTCAGTCTGCAGGCAGCACGCGAGCGTCGAAAGCTCCGGAGTCGCATGCAGCAATTGCGCCACGCTCACCTGCGCCGCGGTGTAGCCCAGGTTGTCACCGGGGTCGCCAGCAGTACCGGCGATCGTGCCACCCGTGCCCAAAAGCACAATTTTTTGCAGTAATGCGTTTGCCATGCTTGCATTCTTTAAAGAACTGAATAAAAATACAGCTACTGGACGTTAAAACAGGTATCCACCTACACCCGTCCAGCAACCATGCAAAACATCAGGAGTTCACGATGACCGATCAGCCTGCGTTCCCCGCCAAGCTTACCGCGCGTCAGCAACAGATTCTGGAACTGATCCAGAACGCCATTGCCAAGACCGGCGCCCCACCAACGCGGGCCGAGATCGCGCACGAACTTGGCTTCAAGTCGGCCAACGCCGCCGAGGAGCACCTGCAGGCGTTGGCACGCAAAGGCGCCATCGAATTGGTCAGCGGCACCTCACGCGGCATACGGCTCAAGTCAGACACCTTGCGCAGCATCCACGAATCGCGCTTTAAACACCTGACGAATCCCTTGCAGACCCTGGCCAATCTGGTGCTGCCACTGATTGGCCGAGTCGCCGCCGGCTCTCCCATATTGGCACAGGAACACGTCGACAAGTCCTACAGCTTTGAGCGCAGCCTGTTCCAGTACCAGCCAGATTACCTGCTCAAGGTACGCGGCATGTCGATGCGCGACGCCGGCATCATGGACGGTGACCTGTTGGCGGTGCAAGCCACCAAGGAAGCGAAAAATGGGCAAATCGTGGTGGCACGGTTGGGCGATGACGTCACCGTCAAGCGGTTTCGGCGCAACAAGGATGTGATCGAGTTGCACGCAGAAAACCCCGACTACCCCACGATCGTGGTCGAGCCGGGTGAGCATTTTGAAATTGAAGGTCTGGCGGTGGGCTTGATTCGCAACACGATGTTGATGTAGTGGCAGCCGGCATTTGAATTACAGGAGAAAAGTATGGGAATCGCCTTGTTCACCGCCACCAGTTTGCTGGCACCTGTCCAAAAGTTGCTGCGCGAATGTGTCGCCTCGGCAGCGCGCCGGTTCGCGACGGACGCCAGGACCACGGTTCATCCTCAGCTACATGCAACAAATACGGTCGGGCTGGCCCAAGCCAGTGGCGCTGCCACGGCCAGGAACCCGGTGCGGCGCCCACTTCGCGTGGTGCGCGTGATCGATGGACTTCAGGGACACCGAGGTACAGGTCGGATGGTGATCTCGGGACGCATGGCCGACGTGTGTGCGGAACTCGACCGACTGGTGGCCTGCGAGAGTCGCGGCGCCTGATGTTCGAGGGGGCCCTCATGGTCACGCACTGGACCCGGCCCTGACGCTCTTAGTTTCTCGCTGCTTGCCCGATCAGTGCGTCGTCTTTGCCCGTCATGACACTCGGCCCGCCATCGACAGGACCAGAGACAAGGCTCGCAGCAGCAAGCGAGTCAGCAGGCAAGGCACAATCGGGGCATGAATATTGTGATCCTCGACGATTACCAGGACGCCGTGCGAAAACTCCGTTGCGCGGCCAAGCTTGAACCCTACGCCGCCAAGGTTTACACCAATACCGTCAAGGGCATGGGACAACTGTCCGTGCGCCTCAAGGATGCGGATGTCATCGTCTTGATCCGCGAGCGGACCCACATCAACCGGCAGTTGGTGGAGAAGCTTCCAAAACTCAAATTGATCGCCCAAACCGGGCGCATCAGCAACCACATTGACGTCACTGCGTGCACCGAACGAGGCATTGCCGTGGCCGAAGGCGTGGGCTCGCCTGTGGCGCCTGCCGAGTTGACTTGGGCGCTGATCATGGCGGCCATGCGCCGACTGCCCCAGTACATTGCCAACCTGAAGCATGGCGTTTGGCAGCAATCCGGCTTGAAGGCATCGTCCATGCCCCCGAATTTTGGCGTGGGAACAGTGCTGAGGGGCAAGGTCCTGGGGATCTGGGGGTTTGGCAAGGTCGGGCAGCTCGTGGCCGGATACGGCAGGGCCTTCGGCATGCAGGTGATGGTTTGGGGCAGCGAATCGTCCCGCCAGGCTGCGCTGGCCCAGGGCTACGTTGCGGCGAGCAGCAAAGACCAGTTTTTCTCTGACAGCGACGTTTTGTCGCTACATCTGCGCCTGCATGACGACACCCGCGCGGCGGTCACAACCGAGGACCTGGCCCGCATGAAGCCCACAGCATTGCTGGTGAACACCTCGCGCGCCGAACTGCTGGAGCCGGATACGCTGATTGCTGCTCTGAACCGGGGACGCCCGGGCATGGCCGCGGTGGACATTTTCGAGACTGAACCGATTTTGCAGGGCCATGCTTTGTTGCGCCTGGAGAACTGCATCTGCACGCCACATATCGGCTTCGTGGAGCAGGACAGCTATGAAACCTACTTCAATGCGGCGTTTGACAACGTGGTGAATTTCATCAAGGGTACGCCCACGAATATTGTCAACCCCGGCGCCTTGCAGGTCCGCCGCTAACCAGGCAATAGCGTGGCCTGGCGCAATCCCGTGTCGGTCGCCACCTCTTCCAACTTTGCCCGAGCAGAACATGACCGCTGAACTCAAGAGCACCAGCCAGGGCCAGACCATGATTCTGACGCTGAGCAACCCCGGCCTGCACAACGCCTTGGACGCACAGATGTACGCACCGGGTGTCGAGGCTCTGAATGCGGCCGAATCCAACCGAGAAGTGCGCAGCATCGTCATCGGCGGCGCCGGCAGTGACTTCAGTGCGGGTGGAAACCTGCACGCGCTGCAAAGCAACAGGCTGCTCGGCGCCGAGTTGCAGGCGCAGCGCTTGGAGAACCTGCACAACTGGATCGAAGCCATCCGAACCTGCCCCAAGCCGGTCATTGCCGCGCTCGAAGGCGCTGTGGCTGGGGCCGGGCTTTCACTCGCGCTGGCCTGCGATTTCATTGTCAGCGCGCGCAACGCCAGGCTCGTCATGGCCTATAGCAACATTGCCTTGTCACCCGATGGAGGTGGCAGCTGGCACCTGAGCCGGGCCCTGCCTCGCCAGCTCGTTTCCGAAATGCTCATGCTGGGCGAACCCATCACGGCCCAGCGCCTGCATGACCTGGGCGTGGTGAACCTGCTGTGCGAACCCGATACCGCCTTGGAGCAGGCTCTGTTGCTGGCAGAACGCCTGAACCGGCGTGCTCCCAACGCGCTGGCCAGCATCAAGGAACTGCTCAACGAGGCCGGTGAAGCCACGCTGAACGAGCACCTGGCCAGCGAACGCGATCACTTTGTGAAGAATTTGCTGCACGTCAACGCGGGCCTGGGCATTGATGCTTTCCTGGCCAAGCAGACGCCAAATTTCGGTTGACACATCCCGGCACACCGGGGAATTTTCGCCGCGCACAAACGGTGCCAGCACCACCGGACGCACAGGCGACAAACAGGCGTACGTCGAGGCGTCGCTCAAGCGACAATGAAGCCCAACTCAGTCACGCAAAAGACAGGCCATGGACGACCCTATTCTTACTATCGATGAACGTGCAGCGATCAACTCGGGTCGCTGGTTCTCCACCCTATCCCCCTCCCTTCGACACGACATACTCCGATGCGCCTACGTGAAACGCCACAAAGACGGCGACCTGATTGCCGCCCGAGGCGATGCTCCCGAGGAGTGGATCGCGTGCGCTCGCGGGGCTGTGCGGGTCAGTTCCACCTCGCTTTCGGGCAAGCAGATCACACTGACCTACGTGGAACCTGGCATCTGGTTTGGCGATGTCGCCATCTTCGACGGCGACCGACGCACGCACGATGCCTATGCCCACGGGGTCACCACCATTTTGTGTGTGGCCCGTGCCGACCTGCGCAAGATACTCGAGCAACATGTCGAGTTGTACGAAGCACTGCTGCGCCTGCATGCGCGGCGCATCCGTCAACTCTTCGGACTGGTGGAAGACCTCAACACCCTGCCCTTGCGCGCGCGCTTGGCCAAGCAACTGCTGCACCTGGTGCGCAGTTACGGCGTGCCCTCGCTCAGCGACGGCGGCGAGACCCGCATCGGCCTGCAACTGGCCCAGGAAGAACTGGCGCAACTGCTCGGCGCCTCGCGCCAGCGCGTCAACCAGGAACTCAAGGCCATGGAGCGCGACGATGCCATTCGCATCGAGCAAGGCGGTCTGGTGGTGCGCGATCGGGATGCCTTGATGCGCATCGTGGAAGAGTAAATTTTTTATCCCGGCCCCACAGGTCTGAGACCAACTGACAACGAGCACCCCCGCATGACTGAATTTGACCACTTCATTGGCACCCGTGCGGTGTCCTCAGCCAACGCAATCGACGTCGTGGCCCTGGATGCTTGGCTGGCACAACACCTGCCCGGATTTCAGGGGCCGTTGTCCCTGGAGATGTTCAAGGGGGGACAGTCCAACCCGACCTACAAGCTCACCACGCCCACGATGTGCTATGTGATGCGTGCCAAGCCCGGCCCGGTGGCCAAGCTGCTGCCGTCCGCCCACGCCGTGGAGCGCGAATACGCCGTGATGCAGGGCCTTTATGGCACGGATGTACCCGTGGCCAAGATGCACTGTCTGTGCGAAGACGAGTCCGTCATCGGACGCGCTTTCTACATCATGGAGTTTGTCCAGGGACGCGTACTGTGGGATCAGTCGCTGCCGGGCATGACACGCGCCGAGCGCGGTGCAATCTACGACGAAATGAACCGCGTCATCGCAGCGCTGCACAAGGTCAAATTTGCTGATCGCGGGTTGGCAAACTATGGCAAACCGGGCAACTATTTCGAGCGCCAGATCGGCCGCTGGAGCAAACAATATGTGGCCTCCATCACCCAGCCCATTCCCGAGATGGACCAACTCATGGCTTGGCTGCCGCAACATATCCCGGCGATGGCGCGCGACGAGAACCTGGCCAGCATCGTGCACGGCGACTATCGCCTGGACAACCTGATTTTTCACCCCACGGAGCCACGCATCCTGGCCGTGCTGGATTGGGAACTCTCGACCCTGGGGCATCCGCTGGCTGACTTCAGCTACCACTGCATGGGCTGGCACATACCGCCAGGGGCGTTTCGCGGCATCGGCGGACTCGATGTCGTCAGCCTGGGCATCCCCACCGAAGCCGAGTACATCGCGCGCTATTGCGATCGCACCGGTTTGACCACGCCCGAGGCGCTCAAGGCGGACTGGAATTTCTACCTGGCCTACAACCTGTTTCGCATCGCGGCCATCCTGCAAGGCATAGGCAAGCGGGTCGAAATGGGCACAGCCGCCAGCGCCCAGGCAGTGAGTTCCGCGGCCGGCGCCAGACCCCTGGCGCAAATGGCATGGCAATTCGCCCAGCGCACCGACAGCGCGGCAAGCTGAGAGTTTTTTCTGTAAAACACCGGAGATATTCATGGATTTCGACTATTCCCCCAAGACCCAGGCGCTGCAGGCCAAACTGAAGCAGTTCATGGCCGACCACATCTATCCAGCCGAACAGGCTTACTTTGACGAGATCGCAGCCAACACCCGTGCGGGCAAGCGCTGGACGCCGCTGCAAACGATTGAGCGGCTCAAGCCGCTGGCGCAGGCGCAAGGCCTTTGGAATCTCTTTTTGCCGGTCGACAGCGCCGCCGCTTCCGGCTACGAAGGTGCCGGGCTGACGAATCAGGAATACGCGCCGCTGGCGGAAATCATGGGCAGCGTGCCCTGGGCCAGCGAGGTTTTCAATTGCTCGGCACCGGACACTGGCAACATGGAAACCATTGCCCGCTATGGCTCGGAAGAGAACAAGGCGCGCTGGCTCAAGCCGCTGCTCGAAGGCAAGTTTCGCTCATCCTTTGCCATGACCGAGCCGGATGTCGCGTCCAGCGACGCCACCAACATCGAAACGCGCATTGAGCGCGTTGGCGACGAATACCTCATCAATGGCCGCAAGTGGTGGACCTCGGGCGCTGGCGACCCGCGCTGCGCGATCTACATCGTGATGGGAAAAACCGACCCACAAGCGGCACGCCATTCCCAGCAAAGCATGGTGCTGGTGCCCGCCAACACCCCCGGCGTGACTGTGGTCCGTCCCTTGAACGTGTTTGGCTACGACGACGCGCCCCACGGCCACATGGAAGTGTTGTTCGAGAATGTGCGTGTGCCTGTTGGCAACGTGCTGCTGGGCGAGGGACGCGGCTTCGAAATCGCCCAGGGTCGCCTTGGCCCGGGACGCATTCACCATTGCATGCGCCTCATTGGTCTGGCTGAACGGGCCCTGGAATTGATGTGCAAGCGCGCGTCGGTGCGCATTGCTTTTGGCAAGCCAATCGCCGCGCAATCGGTCACGCTGGAGCGCATTGCCAATGCGCGCTGCAAGATTGACATGGCGCGCCTGCTCACGCTCAAGGCCGCCTGGATGATGGACGTGGCAGGAAACAAGTTTGCCCGCAACGAAATCGCCATGATCAAGGTGGTGGCTCCCAACATGGCCTGTGAAGTGATCGACTGGGCCATACAGGTGCATGGCGGTGGCGGTGTGTCCGACGACTTTCCTCTGGCGTATTTTTATGCCTGCGCACGCACGCTGCGCTTTGCCGACGGCCCGGATGAAGTGCACCGTGCCGCGATCGCCAAATGGGAGCTCGGCAAATACGCGCCACCCAAAGCAGCGCGCGCATAGTGCCTCAGCGCCGGCGGGATCGTTGATTTCGTTTGCCAGTTGCCGCCCGCGGGCGTAACATACAGCTGTCTGCGATATGCAGACCTGAGCCAAGTACCCAGTCTTGGTAAACCTGGAGACAATCCATTGTCTCTACCGCAGGCAGCGACAAAATTCTCGCCGCCTGCAAGCCCCGACGGCTTGGGTGTTGCACCCGCCGTCAGCCCCGGTTGGCTACGCTGATCGGGGCTTCTGCTTTTTGGAACTGCCTTTATCGCGCCGCATGGCTTCGCAGGCGATCGACATCTTGTGCGCTCACATCGCCGGCCCGGTTTCCCCAGGCTGAGCGGATATAGCTCAACACGGCCGAGACATCGTGGTCACTCAGGCTCAGGGCAAAGGGCGGCATGCCAAAGGGGCGCGGGTTCCCGGCGGTTGCCGCTGCGAAACCGCCATTCAGCACGACCTGCACCAGGTTGGTCGAAGAAGCCATGGTCACGGCTCGGTTCCCGGCAAGTGCCGGGTAGGCCATGGGTACGCCCTGCCCAGCCTCGCCGTGACACGCAGCGCATTGCCGCTCGTATAACTTCTCACCCTCCAGAAATGCCGCAGCATCACCCCGCAGCGGCTCCAAAGCGACTGCAACAGTCGGCAAACGCGCGGGCAAGTCCTTCAGGTAGCGCGCCATCGCTGCCAGGTCAGTACCCGTCAAATATTGTGTGCTGTGCAACACCACTTCAGCCATGGGACCGCTCGCCCAGCCGCGCGCGGAAACGCCGTTTTGCAGCAACTGCACAATCTCATCTGAGGTCCAATCCTGCACGCCGGCTTCGGCGCTCGCCGCCAGAGACGGCGCGTACCAGTTGCGCACGGGGATCAGACCACCGGTCAAGGCCGCTGCATCCGTGCTGGCACCCAGCGCATTGCGGTTGGCGTGGCAGGCACTGCAATGACCCAGACCCTGCACCAGATACGCGCCACGGTTCCATTCTTCGGAACGCCCAGCATCTGGTTGGAACGTTCCGGAGCGGAAATACAGGGCGCGCCAGACACCCAGCGCCCATTGCGAGTTGTAGGGCCATGCCAAGGCATGGTCGCGGTTGGGCTGCCGCACTGGCGTCTGGCTGAGCAACCAGGCGAACAGCGCGTCCGAGTCGTTACGGCTGATGCGCGTGAATTCGCTGTAGGGAAAAGCCGGCAACAACCAGCGCCCGTCTTTGGAGCGTCCATGGTGCATGGCCTGCCAGAAGTCCTGCGCGCTCCAGCTGCCTATTCCCGTCGCATTGTCGGGCGTGAGATTGCTGGAAAACACCGTGCCAAAGGGTGTCTCCAGGGCCCTGCCACCGGCAAAGTCGGCAGCGCCGCGCGCCGTATGACAGTGTTGGCAATTGCCCGCGCGGGCCAGGTAGGCACCGCGCGCAAGGTCTGCTTCGGTGGTACGGGCTACCGGCGGCGTGGACACGCCGTGGTCCTCCTGCGTCATTTGCAAGCCCAGCAGCGCCAGTGCGCCCAATAGCGACACGAAGGCGATCCAAGCGAGCCAGCGCTTCATGGCCTGCCTCCTGCGCCCGGTGCCGCCACGGCACCGCACTCCAGCGGCATGGGCTTGGCCAGGCTCGTCACAGCCTTGACTGCTGCCGGAACCGGTTGAGACGCGAGCCAACTGACAACGGCGGTCACATCTTCCGGCGCCATGCGCTGCGCCACCAGCGCCATACAGTCAGGCGCCTGGGCGCGCCGCTCACCGCTGCGCCATGCACCCAACTGCGCGTTCAGGTAGTCGCGCGGCAGGCCCAACAAGCTTGGGACAAAGGGTGCAAGGCCCATGAAAGACTCGCCGTGACAGCGCGCACAGGCCGGCAGTTTGATCCGCTCATCGCCCCGCGTCGCGAGTTCCTGGCCACGCTCCAACAGCGGCGCTGGCAATGCCAATACGGGCGACGCCGCGTAGGGCACATCGAGTTTGGAGAAGTGCTCCGCCATCTCGCGCAAGTTGGCATCCGAGAGGTTTTCCAGAAGATTCACCATCAAACCATAGTGGCGCCGGCCGGACTGGAAGTTGCGCAACTGGTTGTGCAAATAGCCCACAGGCTTTCCCGCCAATCGGGGGTAATAGCCGTCAGGTCCGGCGCGCCCCTGTTTACCATGGCAACCGGTGCAGGCCAGCACCCGCTGCGCCATCGAGTCTTCAAACGGTGGGGGCAATTCCGCACAGGTGCCAGCAACAGCCCACAACAGCGCAAGTGCAAGGAAGATTCGGCGAATGGAACAAGTCATCAGGCGGCACAGGAAACATTACAGCGAGTATTCTCGCCGCATTTCCCAACGCCGCTTACGCGGTCCCACGAATGGCCAAAGCGATGCTCGGTCAGATCAATCAGAACAGTCAGATTACCCCGAACAGCAGATCAATGGTTTTTGATCTTTTCGATCAATTCGACGGACTCGCGTGTGACTGAGCAGCGCTGTGGCACATCAGTTTCAAACTGCAGATCGTGCAGCAACAGCGATGCCTTGGTGAGCGCCAAGCGCATCTGTTGCAGTGCGTCGACGAGGTTGAAAAGGGTCGGCGTTGGCGCGCCTTGAGGCTTGGTTTCTTCCATATTCAGCTCCCTCAATTGCTTGACTTCGTCGATTCTCCAGGGCCCTGAAGAGGTTCATCGGCCGGTTCGAACTGCCGACTCGCCTGAGCCTCAGATCCCGTGGGCCGCTCCGTATTTGGCGACGGGCCAGGCGCCGGAAGGACTGACATAGGCGTGTCGAGGAGCGGAAAGCTGCAATCGCTCTTTCGCGCCGCGTCGAAAAAAACAGACGATGTGAACACGTTTACAGCATCCCTTGCGGAGGTTTCTCGTCAATCTTCGTGCTGCCATTGAGTCGGCACGGGCGGGTCAACGAGGCGTGTTCAGGGCCTCAACAGCGACAACTGGGTCGTGGTCTCGCATTTTGGTTATGATAATGGAAACACATGACAAATGTCAAAAAAATCCAAAACACTCGAAAATATCCATAGCCTGTGAGGCAAGCCTGTCAAGGCAAGCGTCGACGCACATGCAAATCCGGCGACTCGTGCGCGCCCACAACGTCGTCAGCAACGTCGGCGAGTTTGCGCCTTTGTTTGCGCGCCGAGTCACGCAGCAAATTGAACGCGTCGCTGCGTTTGAGTCCGTGCTGGACCATGTAGACGCCTGTGGCGACGCTGATATTGCGTTCCGCATCCAGCGCCTTTTGCAAATGTTGGCGCGTCTCGCGCAAGCCCTGCAATTCGTTGGCACGCGCCAATGCGGCCTCGATGGCTGGCACCAACTGTGGAATGTCCAGGGGCTTCACGGCATAGCCGAGCGCGCCGCAAGCCGTAGCCTGTTCAACAATTTGCGCATCGCTGTAGGCGCTCAACATCATGAATGGAATGTGATCGAGTTCACGCAGACGCTGGGCCAGGTACAAGCCCCCCTGACCGGGCATGCGGACATCCAGTATGGCCAGGTCTGGTCGCGCACCACTGGCCAGCCAGGCCTCCGCGTCCTCGGCTGATTCGGCCGTAGATACCGAGTAACCCGCATCGGTGAGGCCGCTGGAAACCAGCGACAAAACCAGACGATCATCATCCACGATGAGCAATCGTTTGGCGGGGTTGGCTATTTTTTGGTCAGGCATTCAGTTTCTTTCGTTTCCAGGAATATGACGGGAGATTCGAGTTCAAGAACGGTCACAACGTGCTCGCCGCGTTGTTCACGGATGATCTGCGCACCAATGCGAGGCATCAAGGCCGTAATCAGGTGCAGGCCGCTGTGCGCCAATCCCGCATGGCGCCGGTCGGCAGCAAAGTGGCCGGCATTGTCGATGTCAATGTGCATTTGCCCTGCTTGCTCACCTGCATGCAGCGTAATTCGCACCAGCCGATTGGCCTGTCCACCGTGTTTCACGGCATTCAAAATAAGCTCGTTCAGCACCAGCGCAATGGGCACGGCCTCGTCCTCCGCGACAATATGCAAGTCCCAACCAGGTACGATATCGAGTTCGATCGGCGTCTGCCAAAGGTCTTCAATTTCGCTGGCGATGGCGCGCAACAAATCGCACAGCAGAACCGATGCGGTCACGGCACGACCCAGCAGACCATGGATAACCGAAATGGTCTGCACCTGGCTGATGGCCTGCTGCATAGGATCTGCCATATCGGGGTGCCGGTTGGCAAACTTGCGCAATATGCCCATGATGCCCTGCAAATTGTTCTTGATGCGGTGATGAACCTCGCGCACCAGGATGTTGCGGTGCGCCGTCTCGTCCCGCAGCCGTTGCAGTTCCTGCTGTTTTTCGTTGCTGATGTCGGTCAGAAAGCCCACGTAATGGGTGACTTGACCATGTGCATTTCGCACGGCGGTAATGGTGCAGCGGACCGGAAAATCTTCGCTGTCTTTTCGCTGGTGCCAGCCTTCACCCTGCCAGGAACCGGTACGCTGCACGTCCTGCCAGAGCGTGTCGAAGAACGAGGCAGCAAACCGCTTGGAACGCAGCATGACGGACAATTTTCCCTGAACATAGGGCTCGGCGTATCCCGTCATCTGGCTGAATGCCTGATTCACCCGAAGTATCTTCAGGTCGGCGTCCATCACCACAATGCCTTCCTGGCATTCGAAGGCAGTGGCGGCGATGCGAAGTTGCTCCTGCTCCTGACGGCGGCTGGTGATGTCGTCAAAAGTCACCACAACCAGCCGCACCGAGCCATCCGGGTTGAGTTGGGGTTCGGCGTTCACCAACAGCCAGACAGGGTCCTTGGTCCTGGTCCGATACACACCCATCACGACACCATGCACGGGCTGACCGGTGGCAGCCGCCAATGCCGCAGGGTGGGTCTGTCCGGGGAACGGCGTCCCATCCTCATGCGTAACGCGCCAATCCGGATCAAAGGAAGTCTTCCCCAGCAACTGCTCTTGCGTCAATCCCAGCAGTTCCATCGCCTTCACGTTGGCCAGCATGATTTCGGTTTT
>CAIKVZ010000203.1 GCA_903830985.1 uncultured beta proteobacterium | reverse complement strand
TTCGAACTGTGCGCGACCCAGAACTTCGTAGGCGTCAACGTAAGTCGGGTCCTCGCCGATCAGGTTTTCCAGTGTGCTGCTGGCCGCCGCGGCCTGCCCAGCATCCAGCATGGACCGCGCCACGCCCAGCTTGGCCCAAGGCAGGGTCTTGGCATCGGCCACAGCCTCGTACAGGGTTTGAGCCTGCGCGTACTTGCCGGTGCGCAGCATCAGTTCGGCACCGATGCGCGCGGCATACAACCAGAACAGGCCCCGCGACTCGAAACGCTGCAGGCACAGGTCTGCAGCCCGGTCGAACTCTTCAACTTCGATGGCAGCGAAGATCTCCTGCAGGGAAATTTTCCGTTTGCGCGCCGCGCTCAGCCGGTCACCCAGTTGCCCGGCCGAATGGGGTTTTAGCAGGTAGCCGTCGAGTGCTGACTCGGCGGCCTCGGCCACCTTGGCGTAGGTAGCCTCCCCGGTGACCATGATGAACACGGTGGAAAACGGCAGCAGCTGATTGCGCCGCAAATCGTCCAGCAGGACCTGGCCGGACGAATGCGCGTCGCCGCCGAAATGAAGTTCGCACAGCACCATGTCGAAGGCCCGGTACTCGAGCTGGCGTCTGGCGTCGGCCAGGCGACTGCATTGCACCACCGTGCCCACGCCGAAGTCGCGCAACTGGCCCACCAGAATAGCGCGCGAGGTGGGGTTGCCATCGATCACCATGGCTTGAGAAACCGACAGGTCTTCTTCAGGTGCGGCCATGGTCGCTCTGCCACTGCGCGGTGAATGCCACCGCGCAAAAGTTCTGGATGGGGTTTTGCAAAATTTCCACCGCCGGATTATCGTCGCCAATGGGACATGCCAGTGCTGGGAGATAATTGACGTTTACGTAAACGTCAACCAACTGGAGAATGACATGGAAATCGCAGGCAAGGTATTCATCGTGACCGGGGGCGCTTCGGGTCTGGGCGAAGGCACGGCACGCATGCTGGCGGCCAATGGTGCCAAGGTTGTGATCGCCGACATGCAGGCCGACAAGGGCGAAGCCGTGGCCGGCGAGATCGGCGGCGCCTTTGTGCGTTGTGACGTCAGCCAGGAAGCCGATGGCCAGGCCGTCGTCGCCAAGGCCCTGTCCCTGGGCAAACTCATGGGCCTGGTGAACTGCGCGGGCATCGCTCCGGCGGAAAAGACCGTGGGCAAGAAGGGCGCGCATTCGCTGGCCATCTTCAGCAAAACCATCACCGTGAACCTGATCGGCAGCTTCAACATGATCCGTCTGGCCTCCGAGGCCATGTGCGCGAACGAACCGGAAAGCACGGGCGAGCGCGGCGTGATGATTTCCACGGCTTCGGTGGCCGCCTATGACGGGCAGATCGGCCAGGCCGCCTACAGCGCCTCCAAAGGCGGCGTGGTCGGCATGACGCTGCCGATTGCACGCGATCTGGCGCGCAACGGCATCCGCAACATGACGATTGCCCCCGGCATTTTTGGCACGCCGATGATGTTCGGCATGCCCCAAGAAGTGCAGGATTCGCTGGCCGCCGCCGTGCCGTTTCCATCACGCCTGGGCACGCCGCAAGACTACGCCAAGC
>CAIKVZ010000202.1 GCA_903830985.1 uncultured beta proteobacterium | reverse complement strand
TGTTGCCGCCATAGTGTTCTGCGTAGCGCATGAACATGTCCAGGTTGTGCGGGTCTTGTGCGATATCGATGGACAGGGTCTCGCCGCGCTCATGTGCCGCAGTCATGCGTTCAGCCAGGGCTTGGCGTTGGGCAAACACCGCTTCGGTACGCTCTGCCTGCGAAGTCGCTTTTGCAAGACGCGATGACATCTCCAGACCTTCCTGGCTGTCGGATGCGATCAGGTTCATCACGCTGCTGTCGCGAGTGACCCGGTCGCCGAACTGTTTGAAGGCCGACAGTTGCTCGGAAGTCATGCTGTCGAGCACTTTCTGTTCGTTGCTTGCAATTCCTGATTGGTATGTCTTCCCTGCATTTGCATCAATTTTTGCGCTGGCGAATTTTGACGCGAGTCCCAGGGATCCGCTGGCGCCGAAGGCAATGTGAGCCACCTGCGACTGCGACAACCCCGTGCGCTGCGACACGCTCTGAGAAATCTGGTCAAGCTGATTCAGCGTCTGTCCCAGCTGCTCGAAGCTGCTGGAGGCCGATCCCTGGGTGTTTCGGTGGGAGTGCAGCTTGTTTACGCCGTGGGTAAAAGCCTCGGTCAGCGTCGCAGAGCGCTGCTGGCCGGCAGAGACAGCATCGCTGCGTGCCTCGTCAGCCTGGCGACTGGCTTCGGTGACATCCTGCTCAGAGACCCGCATGGACACGACGCGCGATGCAAAGCCCTGGTTGCGCAGCAGGCTGGCGGCGGTGCTGCCGGTCAGTGCATTGGTGGAAAACGTGTTCCCGCTCAAGTCGTCCTGCTGGCTGGACATGAAGGCCGAAGTGCGGTTCGGCGCCAGTTGCATCTGGTCCATGCCCACATTGCCCAGGCTCACGTTGCCGGCGGCGGCACTGCTGCTTGCACCCGACAGTGAACCCTGCAGGCCGGACAGTCCGCCGACCAGGGCGCTCCCCATGTTTTCGAAGCGCTTGAGTGCGGCCCAGGCGATGAAGGGCACGCTGATCGCCAAATAGCCCACCACCGCTTCCCCGGAAATCGCTCGCGAGTAAATGGTCGAGGCCGTCTGCAGCGACAGCGCCTTGGCGCCCGTGCCCAGGTCGGCTGCTGCCGCCAGGTCGTAGGCCGCATAGATGGACGCCATGTAGTTCAGGATGGCGTACAGCGGGGGCCACAACTGGATCCAGATCAGCAGCGAGGCGTAGCCCTTGAACGCCATCATGGTTTCGCGCCCGCTGGTGAGCAGGAGCAACATCACCAGCAGGGGAAATAGGGCGTAGGTAACAGCCTCGACCACGTTTCTGAACACCGGCAGGGCCTGCTCCGCAACCTTGCCGTAGTTGAGCCACGAGGCGTTTTGCTGCGCAACGGCTTGTGCCCGACCGACGGCCAGCACCATGGCCGCCGGGTCATTGACCTTCTGGCCGGCGACTTTTCCGCTGTCCTCTATGGCATTGAGCATGGCGTTCTGTCGTATCAGGTCCGCGGCCGAGCTGGCGGCGGTGGCGATGCTGTTTTTGAGGTAGGCCTGCTGCACCTGGCCAGCGATCGCGGCGGCCGCTGCCGCGCCCGGCAGGGTCGGATTGAGCTGAAACGACAGGCGCCCCTGCAGGCGCGTGATTTGCGCTGGCAAGCGACTATCCAGGTTGCGATAGACGTTGGTGCAGGTGTCGATGTTCACGCCACCGGCAGTCGTGAGGGTGCTGAAGCGCGCCGGATTGGGTGTGGCCATCAGCGGCCAGACGTCGGCAGAACTGGTAAAGGTGGTTGGGTCCAGCGTGCCATCGGCCAGGTCGTAGCTCGTGCAGTTGTGGATGAAGTTGATCAGGTCGGTGCGAAACCCCGGATCGGGGAAGACCACATTGCCGACCTCGCGGATCAGTCGGTTGCCGAACATCAGGCCATTCTGCTGGTAGCTCAGTTCTGCCGGCAGCGCGCCCGCGCCGGGAATCACCTGGAAGGCGGTTTCGAACAGGCCGGTCAGGGTGTTGCCGACGGTGCTGGTCAGGCTGCCGAGCATGGCCACGCCGAAGGGTACGTTGTCCACCACCTTGACGGCCGAGCCTCCGGTTTTGTCCACGATGCCTACCGTGACCCGGGGCACGATCAGCACCGAGAACACAAGCACCACAGAGCCCAGCCACTTCCAGCCCTGGAGTTTTTCCGGGGCGAAGGCGTAGGCGATGAGGGCGGCGACAAAGCCGCAAAAGGCCACGGCCGCCAGCGCCGATCGGTAGTCGTTGGAGGCATTGATGGCTGCTGCCGCGTTGAACACGCCGAACAGGCTGTCCGAGTTCTGGTAGGCGTAGATCTCCCACATGGCCGCTTTTCACTGGTGTCAGCGCGTGAGGTAAGCGGCCTGCTGGCCCAGCATGTCGATCACGTGCTGGGGCATGCTGGCGCGCAACTGGCGCTCCAGCTGTTCCAGATGGTTGGCCACGGCGCGAAACGAACCCACCTTCTGGTACAGCAGGTTCTTCTCCTGCGACAACTGCAGCAGCATGGCCTGGGCGCGCTGGCGGATGCGCGTCACCTGTTCGCGCTGCGTTTGCTGCAGGGTGTAGTCCTTCTCCAGCGCCGCCATGCCCAGGCGCAAATTGCGCTCCAGGAAGACGTAGGCGTAGTCGGCGGCGATCACGTCCCGGTACTGGGCGATCAGGCTGTCGGCAAGGCCCGAACCGGGGATCGTCGCGCCCAGGGACAGCATCTTGTAGACCGGCTCCGTGGTCTGGTTCACGAAACCGACTTCGGCCGAGTTGTTGGGGATTGCCGTGCGCGTGCTGATCTTGTCGGCGATGGAGCGCATCAGGGTCTCGACGCGCGCGGTGAACGGCGTGTGGTTGTAGGCGGTGTTCAGTGCCACGGCGTCGCATTGCACGAAATCGTTGCAGCGCAGCAGATGCTGCACCACGTCCGTCCCCGTGCCGGCGGCCTGTCCATACAGCAACTGGCTGATGGAGGTGAGGGTGGGCGCAATCGGTTCCGGGTCGCGGTTGGCGCTCTCCGGGTAGAAGATCACTGTGCCGACCATGCTCATGATCAGCTCACGCTCCGGGTCGTCGAGGTAGGCGCCGGTGTACTGCAGCGCCTTCCAGGTAAGGTTGCCGACGAAGGGCGCCTTGTTGCGGATGTTGGCGTCGCTGGACGAACGCGCCGAGGCCAGCACGTTGCTGCGATCGCTGGCGCAGCGTCTGCGCGCGGAGTCGCGGTCACTCTCCAGCCCCATGTCAATTGCCAGGTCGGCGCAGGCTTCCTGCGAGCTGTAGCCGCTGGCCTCCGCCGCCGTGCTGACGATGGCCTTGGCGGTTTCACAGGAGTTGATGCGGGCGTTGTTGATCCAGGTCTCCAGTCCCTTGGCCCATTTGGTCAGACCCCCGAGCAGAGGTGACACGGCCTCGAGCGCCAGTTGGAACGCAATGCCGGGCAGGGCAGCCGTGATGTTCCTGAGCATGTTCTTGAACTCGCTGGCCGAGATATGGCTGAAGCTGCCGCCAAACACGTCGATGCCACCGCAACCCGCTCTGGCACTGGGGAACTGGATGGCCGCCAGTTGGTAGACCTTGTTTGGCGAACGCATCATCAGGCTGCCGCCGGTGTAGGTGTTGAAGGTCTGGCCCCGAAACGCCCCTGGCGCCGTGTAGTTCCCTATGGCGCCCAGGTTGTTGAACATGGTGTTCACCTCGGTGTTCAGGTCGCCTGCACGCAGTGGCAGCGGCGCAAGCAGCACGGCGATGGCAAATGCCATCGCGCCGGATCGTTGCATCAGGGTGGGACACATCATGCTCTCCTATGGACGGGTCGACAGGCTGCCGATCTGGCTGAAATTGCCTGGCAGCATCTGTTCGGCCTGCGGGCTTGCCACCGTGGCGATTCGCTCGAGCAACTGCGCTTCGGACAACACGCCATAGCCGATGGGCGTGATCTTTCCGCTGAAGGGCTGGGCCAGGAAGACGGCGGGGACCTGGGACACTTTCAGCGTGGTGGCGATGCCGTTGTCGGCACGCGCGTCAGGGAAGCCCGGCAGGGGCCCGCCGTCCACGGCGATGGCCACGACCTTGATGCCGTGGTGCGCCTGGAAGGCTTGCAGCGTGGGCGCGAAGGCATGGCAGTACGGGCAGTCGGAGCGGTAGAAGAAAAACAG
>CAIKVZ010000201.1 GCA_903830985.1 uncultured beta proteobacterium | reverse complement strand
CGTGTTCAGCGCGGCCAGGCCCGCTGTGGACAGCGCCGAGATCTGGTTCGTCTGCAAGGCCACGATCTGGTCTGTCGTCAAGGACGCCACTTGCGCCGTCTTGAGTGCGGCCACTCCGGCCGTCGTCAGCGACTGGATCTGTGTCGTCGTGAGCGCTTGCACGCCCGCTGTCGTCAGAGCCGCCACCTGCGCTGTCGTGAGCGAGGCAAGATCAGCCGTCTCGATAGCCGCGACCTGTGCCGTGTTCAACGCAGCAAAACCAGCCGTGGCAAGGGAGGAGACCTGATTTGTCTGCAGCGCCACGATCTGGTCTGTCGTCAACGCCGCTACTTGTGCTGTCTTGAGGGCCGCAAGTTGAGACGTCTTCAGAACCGCCACGTCAACCGTCTCCATCGCCGCCACCTGGTCGGTTCCGAGAGCGGCCACCAGCGTCGTGGTCAAAGCCTGTATCTGATCAGTCTTCAGCGCCACGATCTGATCCGTCCTGAACGCAATCATTTGTGCCGTGGTCAGTGATGCGATGTCAGCCGTCGAGAATGTTTGAATTGTGGCTGTCGGCAAGACAGCAATGACAGCCGGTGTATAACCGCTAATACCCATATTTATTCCCCTTGGGACTCAGTCCCTAGCCTGCACACACAGCGCGAAGCGCGCATTCAAGCGCGACCAGCACAGTTCAGCTCAACAAATTCAAAACGACCACCGCATTCAGTCAAATTCGCACCAATACGGTGCAAGCACAACCATGCGTGGCATACGCCCACCCCTATCAATCGGCATGAATTGTTCGAAATTAAGCAAATTTCGAAAATTTATTACTATTCTTTACGCATTGCCCGAGACCAGCTTAGCTCAGACGGGCAGCACGGGAAGGGACATAAGCTGGAAAAAACAAGCCTATTTCTTCAATTTTTTGGGAAATTATGGATCCAGCAGATGGCATTGAAGGCCCCAACGGCACCGGCTTGGATCAACCAAGTCGTCCGTCCGAGATACCTATTCAAGCATCGAACCGGCCACGCGATGCTTTTTTCAGCGAATGGACGCAGTCCATTCTTTTGCACGCCGCCGACCTTCAGCTATTTGTGCAGTGTCCAAGCGGGTTTCGGACCGGAGGCGGTTCGAGCCAGCCGCCACATCGCCGCCCTCGTCTGCCAAAATGAACCACTTGTGCGCTTCAATCGGGTCAATGGCAACCCCTTCGCCGGTGGCATACATCAAACCCAGTCGTGACTGCGCGCTGGCAACCCCCTGACTGGCAGCAATTGCAAACCAGTGAAAAGAATGCGCCGAGCTCTGCTCCACGCCCTGGCCTTTGGCAAACATCAGAGCCAAGTTGTATTGCGCCTCCGGGTCGCCCTGCTCGGCCGCCTTGGTCCACCAAACGACAGCCTGCTCATTGCTCTTGATCCGCGCAAACAACACACCCAGTGTTGCTTGCGCCGGAACGAATCCGAGATCGGCAGCCTTTTGGCACCATTCAAAGGCTAATTGAAGGTCCTTTTTCAAACCACTACCGCCGCCACTTGCGAAAATGGAGCCCAAATTCCATTGTGCCTTGGGATCGCCCTGCTCAGCGGCCTTTTGAAACCAAGTGAATGCCTGCCTGACGTCCTTGGCCACGCCATTACCGCTCAGATAATGGCTGCCCAGTGCACATTCGGCCGGAGCATGACCCTGCTCGGCGGCCAGTGAAAACCAACGGAAAGCCTGCTGCGGATCACGCTGCACCAGCTTCCCGGCGGCGTATTCCTGCCCCAGCAGAAACTGAGCCTGCGCCACACCTTGCTCCGCCGCCTTGCGAAAACAGCCCAGAGCCACGTGCTCCATTCCACTGCTGAACAAGTTTCCGAGCGTCATCAAGGCGCGCGGATCATCGTGCTCCGCCGCCTTCACGTACCAGGACATGCCCTGAAAAAAGTCCTGCACGACGCCTTGCCCGGAAGAATAATTTCTTCCCAACACAAACTGTGCCTCGGAATCACCCTGCAGCGCCGCCTCCCGATACCAGTCAAGCGCCGCTTGTTCCTGCTGGTTCTCGTAGATTTTTGCCAACGCCAGCTGAGCCCTGGCGTCGCCAAGCTTGGCCGCAGCCAAATACCAAGCTTGCGCCTGACCGGCATCCTGCTCAATGCCCAGGCCCAAGTCGTACATCACGCCCAGATGGTATTTCGCAGATGCGTCGCCGAGTCGAGCGGCCTTGTCCCAAGCTTCCGAGTCCCTCCTGCGCGCCTCCCCCCCCTGCTTGCGGCGCGCGCGGCCGCGACCCTTGGACCGGCCTCGGCCGCTTTCATCGATATATTCAAGCGCCACCTGTGCTTGCGCAAAATATTGACGGGCTGCGCATCGGTGCCACAAAAGGGCAATATCCAAATCCAGCGCTACGCCCTGACCGTTGGCATACAGGTCGGCCAATGCAAACTGTGCCGCCGCCAGCCCCTGCTGCGCGGCCTGTTGGTACCAATGCACGGACTGGAGGTAGTCCTGTGCCGCGGCAAATTCGTTGCCAACAGCGAACTGCGCCTCAGCGACACCAAGTTCTGCGGCGCGGGTGAAGCAACTGCGGGCCAGATCCGGATGGGATGCACCGTAGAGCTTTCCAAGGCGAAAAGTCGCCTTGGGGTGGCCCTGCTCAGCGGCCTTGGTAAACCAGCGAAACGCCTGATGCTCGTCCAGTTCAGCAGTTGTCCCACTGTCGCACCGTGTGGCCAACAGGTACTGGGCAGCGGCAAAACCCCGCTCTGCCGATTGACGCAGCCAGATCAAGGCCTGCTCGAGGTCTTGCTCTACGCCGACACCGTTGGCATACATCAGGCCGACTTCGTATTGCGACTCCGGCAACCCGATCCTGGCCGTCTTCAGGGTGTTATTGAATGCCCGCCGCTGCCTGGCATCGATCTCTACAGGCATGCTGGTCTTTCGAAAAATAGCGCACCAAAAAAGTCTCCTCGGCACACGGACAGCGCTTGACCTTGGATGAAAGGCAAGTCGCGCCAGCCCATGTTACAGATGTGGCTCACTTCCCACCCACGACCAGAATTCCCGATTGTCCCGTATTAGCCTGCCCGGGAATTCCAACGGTTGCCGTACCTGAGCTTGGGGCAGCCAATCCAACTGGCTGAATAAGCTGCTGAACCGGGGCGCTGTTAAACCGACCAAGGGCGTCGACCATCAGACCCACATTCGAAGCCAGCATATTGGCGACCGGCGCCGTTGTGGATGCAGCCGCAGAAGAGCCCGAAGGCATAACGGCTGCCGCAGCGTCTTGCTCCGCGCCAAACTCAGCCATTGCACCGACCAAGGAACTCACCTGGCATTGCAGGCCAGCGACTCCAGCCACGCGATCCGTGGCAAACCAAACGTCTGCCGCCGCGTGCGTAGCGCCATCCGTGGTCTGGTACGTGGAGACCAGGCCCACGAGGTTGCCATTGTCTATACCCAGACCGGGCGCGGCCTGAAGGCTGATCTGAGCAATTCCCAGGGATCCGAGGGTCTTCAACTCCCCAGACTGGCTCAAGCCATCCGAATTGAAATCCTCCCACACCCGCAGATCCGAAAAGACCGCGTCGGCACTGCTGATAACCCCGTCATGGTTGCTGTCGAACTCACTCAGGGCCGCGTAACCGTCGGGCGCCTTGGCCCCGCTGGCCAGCACGGTCGACGAGCCAAACAGTTCCGTACCGTCATTGATGACTCCGTCATGATTGCGGTCCATCACCAGCAAGCCGTCCCCCGGTGCCACCCATCCAGTGTTGACGGCTTGCCCCGAAGCAAAGAGATCAAATTTCACACCGGCAGAAACACTCAAGGTGCTCACCCCGCTGCCGTTCAAGTCGAGAATGATGGGCGTGCTGAAGTTCAAATACTGCGCGCTCAACCCTAATGCGGTCTGCTGTCCGTCCGTCAATGCCCTGACCTGCGCACAGGTCAACGCCGACACTTGGTCGCTGTTCAGCGCCGCGATGCCCGCTGTACTCAATGCAGGAATTTCCAAAGTGGTCAGAGCAACGATTTCGTCCGTCCTAAGCGCGCCCACTGCAGCAGAGGACAAGGCGCCGACCTGCATGGTGCTCAACGCGACGATCTGATCCGTTGCCAGCGCCGCGACCAGGCTTCCGGACAGCCCGGCGATTTGCACTGTCGACATGAAGGGGAGCAAGGCGGCAAACTGAGCGGTACCGAAGGCGGCGCTCTGTGTCGTCGTCATGGCACCCACCTGCGTCATCGTTAGCGCCACCAGTTGCGTTGTCGTCAAAGCCAATATTTCAAGCGTTGTCAGCGCCCGAATCTGCCTTGTGCTGAGCACGGCCAGGTCCTGCGTTTCAATGGCGACGATCTGATCTGTCGTCAGAACTGCCAAGACCTCGGTTGTGAGGGCCATTACCTGACCGGTGGTGATCGCCACGATCTGATCCGTCGTCAGCGCCGGCGTCTGCACGGTGCTGAGTGCAGCAAACTGTGCCGTCGTCAGTGCGGCCAGGTGGTTTGTTGGTAGGGCGGCGACGCCTTGCGTCGTCAATGCCTTAATTTGCGCGGATGTCAGGGATGCCAGATCCTGGGCCTCCATGGCCGCGATCTGGTCCGTCGTCAGCGCGGCCACAGATGCTGTCGACAGGGCCGTCACCTGTGCAGTGCTCATGGCCACGACTTGGTCAGTCGTCAGCACTTGTGTCTGCTGCGTGCTGATTGCCGCCACTTGTGCTGTCGTCAGTGCAGCAACCTGGCTTGTCGTCATGACCACCAGATCCGCCAGACTCAAGGCCCTGATCTGCGCAGAGGTAAGGGATGCGAAGTCCTGAGTCTCCATGGCAAACATCTGCGCTGTCGTCAGCGCTGTCACAGACGCGGTCGACAAGGACTTTACCTGTTCAGTTGTCAGGGCCACGACCTGATCAGTCGTCAACACCTGTGTCTGCTCCGTGCTGATGGCGGCAACCTGTGTTGTCGTCAGTGCCGCAACCTGGGCTGTCGTCATGACTGCCAGGTCAGCCAGACTCACCGCCCTGATCTGCGCAGTCGTGAGCCCCGCTTGATTGCGCGTTCCAATAACTCGGATTTGGTCCGTGGTCAGCGCGGCCACCGCAGCCGTCGTCAAGGCTCTCACCTGGACCGTCGTCAGCGCTGCTATCTGGTCGGTAGTGAGCGACACGACTTGCGCGGTTGAGAGTCTGCCGATCTGCGCAGTTGTCATGGACCCGATCAGCGCAGAAAGCTGGTCTGTGCTGAACGCGGCATTCTGCGCGGTCGTCAAGGCTGCCGCCTGGGTCAATGTCATGGCCCGCATCTGCGCCGTCGACAAGGCCGGTATTTCAAGCGTCGTCAGGGCGCGGATCTGAGCTGTCGTCAGCGCCGAGATGTCCTGGGTTTCAATGGCAACGACTTGTTCGGTCGTGAGCGCCGCTACCGCAGCCGTAGACAATGACCTGAACTGCAAAGTCGTTAACGCAACAATCTGGTCCGTCGTCAGCGCCGGCGCCTGCACCTTGCTCAGGACACCCAGTTGCGCCACCGTCAATGCATTGATCTGATCGGTCGTCAGCACAGCCAGGTCCACAGTATTCAGCGCCCTTATCTGCGCAGTCGTGAGTGCCGCGAGATCTTGTGTTGCCATGGCAACCACCTGATCGGGCGTCAGCGCCGCCACCACCGCGACAGACAAAGCTCTCACCTGCAGTGTCGTCAGCGCCGCGATCTGCTCCGTCGTCAGTGCCGTCGCGCGGGCGGCGCCGAGCGCCCCAAGTTGGGAAGACGTGAGTGCAATGATCTGGGTCGTCGTCAGCACTGCCAGGTTCGATGCGGGAAACGCTTGGATCTGTGCAGTCGTGAGCGCGGCCAAATCCAAGCTCGACAGGGCGATGGCCTGATCGGACGTCAGCGCAGCGACTGCCGCGGTGGACAGGGCCTTCACCTGCGGAATCGTCAGCGCGGCAATTTGCCCCGTTGTCAGTGCGACAACCTGCTCAGGCGTCAATGCCGCCACCTGCGACGACGACAGCGATGGCATCAGGGCCGCGAACTGTGCGGCATTGAACACGGCATTCTGCACAGGTGTTAGTGCCGCTACCTGGAACGTGGTCAAGGCAAAAATCTGCGCAGCGGAAAGGGCGGGGAGCTCCACGCTATTCAGCGCCCGGATCTGGGCAGTCGTAAGCGCGGCGACGTCCCGCGTTGTGATGGCGGCGACCTGATCCGTCGTCAGCGCCGCCACCACCGCTGTGGACAAGGCCCGTACCTGCGTCGAGTTCAACGCAGCGACCTGATCCGTGGTAAGGGATGGTGCCTGCACACTGCTGAGCACGGAGAGTTGTGTCGACGACAAGGCCGCCATTTCGTTTGTCGACAGCGCGACCAGGCCCGACGAGGTCAACGCCTTGATCTGCGCCGTCGTGAGCGCGGCGACATCCCGGGTTTCCAGATTGGCGATTTGGTCGCTAGTCAACGCCGCAATTACTGCTGTGGACAAGGCCCGCACCTGGGTCGTGCTCATCGCCGACAACTGGTCTGTGGTCAGCGCTTGCGCCTGGCCTGTGCCAAGCACTGCGACCTGCGCTGAAGTCAAGGCCGAAATCTGGTCCGTCGTCAGTACAGCCAGATCCTCGTTGGTCAAGGCCCTGACCTGACCGGTGGTCAAAGCAGCCAAGTCCTTGGTCACGATGGCGCCGACCTGGTCCGTGGTGAAGGCCGCAACTGCGGCCGTCGACAAGGCTCTGACCTGTGCCGTCGTCATGGCCGAAATTTGGAAAGCCGACAAAGCGGCGACTTGCCCGGGCGACAGTGCAGCCATCTGCGCCGTGGTCATGGCAGAGATCATTCCCGCCATTTGATCGGTGCTGAAGGCCGCGTTTTGTGCTGCACTGAAGGCGGCGGCCTGCGCTGTGGTCAGGGCCTGCATCTGCGCTGTCGTCAAGGCAGGAAGCTCCAGTGTGGTCAGGGCCCGAATCTGCGCCGTCGTCAGGGCGGCAATGTCCCGTGTTGCAATGGCAACGATCTGCTCGGCAGTCAAAGCGGCAATGGCGGCCGTGGACAGGGCGCGCACCTGGGCCGTCGACAATGCGCCGATCTGCTCAGCCGTCAATGACGGTGCCTGCGCCGCGGCGAGCGCGGCGAACTGCACCGTCGTCAGCGCCGAAGACTGCGCAGTCGTCAGCGCCGCCAAGTTGGCTGGAGAAAGCGCCCTGATTTGGGACGATGACAGTAAAACGAGATCCTGCGTCTCGATCGCGACAGCCTGCTCAGCCGTCAACGCTGCCACCGTTGCGGTGGACAGGGCACGAAACTGTGCCGTGGTCAGCGCCGCGATCTGTTCCGGCTTCAGGGTGGCCACCTGAGCGGTCGCTAGTGCAGCTATTTGGGCCGTCGACATGGCTGCAATCAATGCGGCCAGTTGCACCTGACTCAAAGCAGAGTTTTGCACCGAACTCAGTGCGGCAGTTTGCGCACTGGTCAAGGCCGCCATCTGGCTGGTAGTCAGCGCCGAAATTTCGTCCGTGGTGAAGGCCCTTATCTGCGCCGTGCGCAAGGCCGCAATGTCCTGCGTCTCGATGACACTGACCTGATCCGCGCTCAGCGCAGCCGTGGCGGCAGTAGACAGTGCCCTGATCTGCGCCGTGCTCAAGGCCACGATCTGGTCCGGCGTCAAGGCCAGAACCTGCGAAGTGAGTAGCGTCGCCACCTGGGCCGTGGTCAGCGTCTGGACCTGATTGGTCGTCAAAACAGCAAGGTCTGCGGCACTCAGCGCCCGGACTTGCGCTGTCGTGAGGACCACCAGGTCCTGCGTCTCGATGACCACAACCTGTTCAGCCGTCAGGGCTGCAACGGCTGCCGTGGTCAGCTCCCGCGCTTGCGCCGTGCTCAGCGCAGCGATCTGGTCCGGAGTCAAGATGGCCAGTTGCGCCGTCGAGAGTGCGGCGATCTGCGCTGTCGACATCGATGGCAACAACGCAGCCAACTGCGCCGGACCGAGGGCGGCATTTTGCACCGGGCTCAGTGCGGCAGTTTGCGCGCTGTTCAAGGCCGCAATCTGCCCCGTCGCCAGGGCCGAAATTTCGCCTGTAGTGAGTGCCCTTATTTGCGCAGTGGTCAAGGCCGCAATGTCCTGCGTTGTGATCGCAACGATCTGTTCGACCATCAACGCCGCCAGCGCCGAGGTCGTCAGCCCTTGGATCTGGGCGGTGGTCAATGTCGCCACCTGATCGGTTGAAAGCGAAGTGACTACCGCTGCGCTCACGGCCTTGACTTGCGTCGTCGTCAACGCAGCCAGGTCCTGAGTTTCGATCGCAACGATCTGCTCGGTTCTAAACGCAGCAACACCGGCCGTAGACACAGCACGGACTTGCGCCGTGGTCAGGGCCACGACCTGCGCCGTCGTCAAGGCCACAACCTGCGCCGTGCGCAGCGCGGCCACTTGACTCGACATCAGCGACTGAATCTGCCCCGTGCTCAACACAGCAACAGCCGCGGTGTTGAGTGCCCTGATCTGCGCTGTCGTCAGCGCTGCCAGGTCCTGCGTCTCCATGGCCGCCAACTGGTCCGTCGTCATCGCCGCCACCGCTGCGGTGGACAAGGCACTCACCACAGAGGTCGTGAGCGCAGCAATCTGATCGCTGGCCAGCGCAACGACCTGTTGACTTGTCAGCGCGGCCACCCGCGCCACCCTCAATGCGGCCACTTGGCCCGTCGTCAGCGCGCGCACCTGAGCCGTGGTGAGGGCAGCCATGTCCGCCGTGGTCAGCGCGGCCATCTGCGCCGAACCCAGCACCGCCAGGTCCTGCGTTTCCATGGCCGCAACCTGGCTGGTCGTCAGCACCGCCAGCGCCGACGTCGTCAGGGCCTGCACCTGGTCCGTGGTGAGCGCCACGATCTGGTCCGTGGTCAGTGCAGCGACCTGGCTGGTCGTCAAGGCCGCGATCTGCGCCGCCGTCATCCGCGAGGTGTCAACGGCAGCGGCCGAGGTGCCAGGGGCGGTCGAAGACGCGGCGGGCTTCTTGGTCGCGAATTTGCCGACGATTGCAGCAACGATGGCCGCTAGAAACCACATGGTTGTGAATCCCTCGCGTGCACGACCCAACCAGCAGGCACGCTACTGAATCCTGCAGGTTTGTTTATCGGAAGCCAAGGCATATGCGATCCGGCATGTAGGGTCCCCTATCTGTATATCGGACAGCGGGGTCAAATTTTAAGCCCCAGGTCCAAGATTTTGCAGCGTACCGTTCCAAGATAACTCAGCTTTGCCTGTACTTGATCAATGCAGGGGCTGATCGGTTGGCGCGACCGCCACCTGTTTCACCGTTGAAGTTGCCGGCGTGTCCTCGCGTTTCAAACCGTTGCCCCCGCCAAGTGCCTTGTACAACTGCGCCGTCGCTTCCAGCCTGGCGCGCCGCACCTGAGTGTTTTGCTGCTGCGCCGCCGCCAGATCGCGCTGAGCGGACAGCACTTCCAGATAGCTGACCAGCCCGGCGTCGTGCCGCCCCTGGGCAATCTTCAGGCGTATTTCCTGGGCCCGGGCGTTCGCACCCGAGGAGCGCAGTTGCCGGCTCAACGAGACCCTCGACGACAGCAGATCGGCCACCTCACGAAACGCCAGTTGGATGGCGCGCTCGTATTCCGCCACCGCGATCACTTTTCTGGCCTCGGCGATGTCCACGCCGGCTGCTGTGCGCCCGCCATCAAACAGCGGCATGGAAATGGCCGACTGAAAGGCCCAGGCCCCGCCGCCGGTGAACAGGCCCATCAGACCCTGGCTGGCCGCGCCCAGACCCGCCGTCAGCAAGACTTTGGGCAGGAAAGCCGCGCGCGCCGCGCCGATGTTGGCGTGGGCTGCGCGCAGGCGCTGCTCGGCGCCCATCACGTCGGGGCGCAACAGCAGCGCCTCGGACGGCAAGCCGGGCGCCAGATCGTCGTCAATGGCCTGATCCGCCAGGCTTCTGCCCGGCGCCAGCGTCCAGGGCGCGTTGCCGATCAAAAAGTTCAGCCGGTTCGTGGCAACGGTGCGCTGGTGCTCGATCTCATCCAGGCTGGCGCGGGATGCCTCGAGCTGGCCCCTGGCCATCTGGAATTCATAGTCGTTGGCGCCGCCCAGGTCCCGGCCCTTGGCGATCAGCGACAGCGAGCGCTCGTGCGATTCCAGCGTCGCCAGAGCCAGCGCGTGCAGTTCCTTCATCTGCAGCAGGCTGAAGTACGAGCTCGCCACGTCGGCGACCAGCGAAAGATAGACCGCGCGCTGTGACTCCTCGCTTGCCAGGTAACTGCGGCGCGCTGCATCATTCAGGCCCGCGACGCGTCCCCAGAAGTCGAGCTCAAAGGAAACGCTCGACAGCGACAGGTCGTAGCGCCTACTGGTCGCGGACGCGGCGCCATTCAGGACCTCGGTGGGTGAGTGCGTCACATTGCCAGAGCCCAGCAGGTTGGCCGAGGGTCCGAGGTCTGCCTTTGCGATGCCGAATTGGGCGCGCGCCTCCAGCACCCGGCCAGCGGCGATGCGCAGATCCCGGTTGTTCTCCAGCGCCATGGCGATCAGAGTCTGCAACTGGGGATCGGTGAAAAAATCCTGCCACTGCGTCTTCGGCGCGAGCAGGGTGCCTGCGGCGGGCTCGCCATTGACGAACCATTGCTTGGGCACGGGCGGCTCGGGACGCTGCAACTCCGACGTCTGCGAACAGGCGCCCAGCAACAACGCGGCGAAGAGGATCAATATCCGGTACATGGTCTGAATGGGCGACGACCCAGCTGAAGGACGGTCGCGTTCTGGCCTCAGTTTAGGCGGCTGGCCCGCCGCAGAAGCCCGGTAATGCCTCCTGAAACCGGCCTATTTCCCGCCACCGCCGCAACGCCGCGCATCGACCTAAAGGAACTCAGGGCGCACAGGTGATACAGAAACACCTTTTCACGGCCCTCTGTCGGCGCGCCTTTGCCTTACAGTGAGCCCCAGCCCAAGTCCCAGGAGACTCCCATGACCAGCACCGCACCCAGCACCGATTTATTCACCCGTCAGGCGCGCCAGGCCCAGGTGGTCTCCGCCCTGCAGGCGGTCCTGCCGGCGCATGCCCTGCTCTGGCACAGCGAGGACACCACACCTTACGAGTGCGATGGCCTCTCGGCCTACCGCCAGCGCCCGCTGGTGGTGGCCCTGCCCGAGACCTATGGCCAGATCCAGGCCGTGCTCAGGGCCTGCCACGGGCTCGATGTGCCGGTGGTGGCGCGCGGCGCCGGCACGGGACTGAGCGGCGGCGCCATGCCGCATGCCCTGGGCGTGACGCTAAGCCTGGCCAAGTTCAACAAGATCCTGAAGGTGGACGCGCTGAGCCGCACGGCGCGAGTGCAGTGCGGCGTGCGCAACCTGGCGATCAGCGAGGCCGCAGCGCCGCTGGGTCTGTATTACGCACCCGACCCTTCGAGCCAGATCGCCTGCACCATCGGCGGCAACGTGGCGGAAAACTCTGGCGGCGTGCACTGCCTGAAATACGGCCTGACGCTGCACAACGTGCTGAAGATCCAGGGATTCACCATGGAGGGCGAGGCCGTCACCTTCGGCGGCGACGCGCTGGATGCGCCGGGTTACGACCTGCTGTCCATCGTGGTCGGCAGCGAAGGCATGCTGGCCGTGGTGACCGAAGTCACCGTCAAGCTCACGCCCCTGCCGCAACTGGCGCGCTGCATCATGGCCAGCTTTGACGACATCCGCAAGGCCGGCGA
This sequence comes from uncultured beta proteobacterium, assembly GCA_903830985.1. Lineage (GTDB taxonomy): Bacteria > Pseudomonadota > Gammaproteobacteria > Burkholderiales > Burkholderiaceae_C > CAIKVZ01. The sequence continues at coordinate 20,642 of CAIKVZ010000201.1, read as the reverse complement.
GGCCGTCGCAGCCGTGATCGCCGCGGGCATTATCCCGGCCGGGCTGGAGATGATGGACAAGCCCATGACCGCCGCCGTGGAGGACTATGTGCACGCCGGCTACGACCTCAACGCCGCGGCGATCCTGCTGTGCGAAAGCGACGGCACGCCGGAAGAAGTCGAAGAGGAAATCGGCCGCATGAGCGCCGTGCTGCAGGCCCATGGCGCCAGCGCCATCGCCGTGAGCAACTCCGAGGCCGAGCGCCTGCGCTTCTGGAGCGGGCGCAAGAATGCGTTCTCCGCATCGGGGCGCATCAGCCCGGACTACATGTGCATGGACTCGACCATTCCGCGCAAGCGCCTGGCCGACATCCTGCTGGCCATCGCCGAGATGGAAAAGAAATACGGCCTGCGCTGCGCCAACGTGTTCCACGCGGGCGATGGCAACCTGCACCCGCTGATCCTGTTCGACGCCAGCGACGCCGACCAACTGCGCCGCTGCGAGCTGTTCGGCGCCGACATCCTGGAGACCAGCGTCGCCATGGGCGGCACTGTCACCGGGGAGCACGGCGTGGGCGTGGAGAAGCTCAACTCCATGTGCGTGCAGTTCAGCGCGGCCGAGAACGAGCAGATGTTCGGCATCAAGCGCGCCTTTGACGCCAAGGGCCTGCTCAATCCCGGCAAGGTCATCCCCACGCTGCAGCGCTGTGCCGAGTACGGCAAGATGCTGGTGCGCGGCGGCCAACTGTCGCACCCCGAGTTGGAGCGTTTCTGAGCGCCGCCGCATGAAGGCGCTGCAGGGACTGGCCTGGCTGCTGGCACTGCAGTCGGCGGGCGAGGCGCTCTCGCGGCTGCTGCACCTGCCGTTTCCGGGACCGGTCGTGGGCCTGATGCTGATGCTGCTCGCCCTGCGCTGGCCGCTGGTGCGCGCCAGCGTGCAGGGCGCAGCCGAATTCCTGCTCGCACATTTGTCGCTGCTGTTCGTTCCGGTGGGCGTGGGCGTGATGACACACCTGGACCTGCTGGGCCAATACGGTGTGCGCCTGCTGCTGGTGATCGTGCTCTCGACCTGGGTGGCGCTGGCGGTGACGGCACTGAGCCTGCGCGCCCTGATGCGCAATGAGCCGCAGGACAGTTCTTCGGAGCCCGCGCCATGACCGACTTCGTGCAACTCTGGGTCTACCTTTCTTCCACGCCGTTGTTCGGCCTGACGGCCACGCTGGTGGTCTATGTGGCAGCGCAGGCCGCCTATGCGCGCCTAGACCAGGCGCCCTGGGCGAATCCCGTGCTCTGGTCGGTGCTGGCCCTGGCCGCAGGGTTGATCGCCACAGGCACGGCCTACCCCACGTATTTTTCCGGCGCGCAGTTCATCCACTTTCTGCTCGGCCCGGCCGTGGTGGCGCTGGCCTGGCCGCTGTGGCTGCGCCGCGCGGCGCTGCGCGCGCACTGGCTGCGCTTTGTGCTGGCCGCGCTCATCGGCGGCACGGCCGCAGCGGGCAGCGCCGTGGCGCTGGCCTGGGCCCTGGGCCTGCCGCACGAGGTGCTGCTGTCGCTGGCGCCCAAGTCCGTCACCGCGCCCGTGGCCATGGGCCTGGCGGAAAAGATGGGCGGCATTCCCGCGCTGGCCGCCGTGTTCGCCGTCGTCACCGGCATGGTGGGCGCGCTCAGCGGCAAGGCCCTGTTCGCGCTGCTGGGAATCGGCACGGACGCCACCGGCTGGATGGCGCGCGGCTTTGCCCTGGGCACCGCGGCGCACGGCATCGGTGCGGCGCGCGCGCTGCAGGTCAACGCCGACGCCGGGGCCTGGGCGGCGCTGGCGCTGGGCCTGCAGGTGGTGCTGGCCTCGCTGCTCATGCCACTGGTGGCGCGCCTGTTCTGATTCCCCCAGCGAGCGGCAGGCCGACGGTTTGCTAAGCTCGGCCCACTCGAACAGGGACCCACCATGCGCCTGCCCAATCTGCTTGCCACTTCGCGCGGACGCCTGCTGGCGTTCTTTGCCCTGTACGTCACTGAAGGCATTCCCCTGGGCTTTGCCGCCACGGCGGTGGCCACGCAGCTGCGCCGCCAGGACGTGGGTCCGGCTGAGATTGGCGCCTTCGTCGGCTCCTTCTACCTGCCCTGGGCTTTCAAGTGGGCCTTCGGTCCGATGATCGACGTGTTCCGCTCCGAACGCTTCGGCCACCGGCGCGGCTGGATCCTGCTGACCCAGGTGCTGATGATGCTGACCCTGCTGTCCTCGGTACTGCTGAAACTGCCACAGCAGTTGGGCCTGTTCACGCTGATTCTGCTGGTGCACAACACCTTTGGCGCGATGCAGGACGTGGCCATCGACGCCCTGGCCTGCAGCACGCTCAAGGAGGATGAGCGCGGTGTCGCCAACGGCATGATGTTTGCCGGCGCCACCATCGGCAGCATGGTTGGCGGTTCCGGCGCACTGTTCCTGGCCGGCTACGTGGGCTTTCAGCCGACCTTCTACTTTGTCGCGGCCTGTATTTGTCTGGTCACGGTGTTTGTCGTGCTGCCGATGGAGGAAGTGGCGCCAGCACCGCGCACCCCCGTCCTGGGCTCGCGCCTGCGCGCCGTGGGCGCCGAGATGCAGGCCTTTGCCACGCAGTCGTTTCGCGCCTTTCTGGGTACGCGTGGCGCGTTCAACGGTCTGTTCTTTGCCATGCTGCCGGCCGGCGCCATGTGTCTCGGGCTGGCGCTGCAATCGAATCTGGCGGTGGAACTCGGCATGGACGACGACCAGGTGGCTTGGCTCAACGTCTGGTCTTCGCTCATCGGCGCGGTGTTCTGCGTGCTCGGCGGTCTGTGGTCGGACCGCTTTGGCCGGCGCAAGACACTTTTCATCTACATCGCCAGCATGAGCCTGCCCGTGCTGTATCTCATGGGCGTGCTCACGCAGTACCACTGGGTCATGCCGGTGGCATTGAGTGCGGCGAACCGACCTGAAGTCCCGGCCGCTCTGCTGACGGCGTTCTGGGTCGCCACCCTGGCCTACGCCGTGGGCAACGGCCTGATGTATGGCGCACGGTCCGCCATCTTCATGGACGTGACGAACCCGGCCGTGGCCGCCACCCAATTCACCGCCTACATGGCGCTGATGAACCTGGCTATCGCCTATTCCGCCACCTGGCAGGGCATCGCCATCGAGGCCTGGGGCTACCCGACCACCATGGCGGTCGACGCCGGCGTTGGCCTAGCCTGCCTGCTGGTCCTGCCTTTCATGTCGACGAAAAAGGGCGCTGACCAGCGCTACACCGACGATGTGGCGCCGCGGCGCGCGCGCTGGATGGCCTCGGGCATGGCCATGCTGTGCCTGGCCTGGCTGCCGTTTCGGCTCCTCCCCGGCGCCCTGGGCGCGATGGAGCCGGTGGCCGGAACCTTCTTCACCGTGATCTTCGTCGGCTCGGCCCTGTTCCTGCTGGCCAGCGGCGCGGTGCTGGGCGATGCGGCCGGGTCGCTGCGGCGCTGGAGCACGCCGGCAGCCCTGGCGCTGCTCGCCATGCACCTGCGCAACTACCTGATTGGCATCGACGGCGCATTGGCGCCAGTGCTGGGCGCAGGGCATTTCAAGGCCGCTGCCGAAGTGGTGCTGCTGGCCATTCCACCGCTGGCCGCGGTATTGCTGGCCCGGCTGGCGATGCAGCCGTGGCGCGAGATGTCAGAGCCGGAGATGGCCACGTAGGCCGTCATTGCGAGGCTCCTGAATCGGGGGGGGATACCGCAAATAAACCTTGCACCCGCAATGCTGAAATCGTCATTGCGAGCCGCGTTAGCGGCGTGGCAATCCATGCATTCCAGGTACGCCACGATGGATTGCCGCGTCGCGTTGCTCCTCGCAATGACGGCCATACTGCGCCGCTGACGCGGCTCGCAATGACTTCGTCGTCAGAGCGTAAAACTGAACCCCTCGATCAGCGCGCCCGGCACGCGTGAGCCGCCGAGGGCGCGCGCCGAATAGGTGTCCACGGCCGGGTCGACCTCGCACCAGTCGGTGAGCGCCAGCAGCTTGGGGCCCAGGGCCTCGAACAGGCTTTCATCCCAGCGCAGGTCTTTGATGGGTCCGACGATCTCGCCGTTGTCCACCCAGAAACAGGCGTAGCGCGTCATCCCCGTGACGCGCGCGCTCACCGGGTCGCTCCAGTTCAGGTAGTGCAGGTTCGACAGATACAGACCTGTGCCAAGAGCCTTGAGAATGTCGCGTTCCGCCAGCGCCCCCGGCGCCACGTCCAGGGAGCGCGGGCCTTCGCCCTCGGCCGCGGCATTGGCCACCAGGCCGTACTCCTTGGCGCTGCGCGAACTCACCAGCAGGGTGCTCAACACGCCGTCTTGAATCAGCGGCAAATGGCTGGCGCTGACCTCGCCCAGAGCGTTGAAGCGCGGGCTCAGTCCCAGTGCAAAATTCTCGCCCAGGCTCAGCAGCGGCGACAGCTGCGCCTGCTGCTCGGCGAGCCGCTTGAAAGGGCAGCGCCCCTGCTTCCAGGCCGACGCCGACAGCGCGTTCCAGCCCATGATGCCCATCAGGTCGGAGAAGGCCCGCGGCGCGAGGTAGGTGCGGTATTGTCCCGGCTTGACGTCGACCTGGGGTCGCTGCAACAGCGCCAGCAAGGCAACCGTGCGCTGCAGGTTGGCGCGCCATTGCGCATCGTCCCAACGCGCGCCGGCGTAGCAGCCCTTGGCAGCACGCGGGCCGTCGTACAGCGAGTAGTCCAGGAAGAAGGTTTCGGTGGCAAACCAGTGGCTCTGCCCGGCCGAGTTGCGGTTCGCGCGCACCACCACGCCGCCAGCGTACAGGCCTGCCAGGTCGCTGCCCTGCGCGGCCTGCACTACGGCTTGCACCACCTGGTCGGGTGTCAACAGCGCACCGCGAAACTCCTCGTCACTGCTGCCGTTGTCGACCACCGCCACCTGGTTCGGGTCCAGGTCAAGCACCGCCACTTCGGCGCGGCAGGCCCGCAGCAAGGTGTCCATGGCTGGTCCATCGACATCGAGGCGCCCGCACAGGTTGCGCGACTGCTCCACGGTGCGGCCCTTAGCCTGCAGCGTCAGGCCCAGGGTCTGCTGTTGCACGTCGGTGTTCTGGCGCACGCGGTTTCCGTTGAAGCGCAGGTACAGCGTATCCTCGGCCGTGAGGTTCAGCGTGGCCTGCTCGTCCTCGCGCAACTGGCCCAACACGCGGTCGGCGACGGCGTTGAAATGGGCTCGCACCCGGTTCATGAAGTCGATGTCGTTGCTTTCGTTCATCGTGTTCATCCGCCAAACACCTGGACACCGCGGAACAGGCAGGGCGGCGAGGCATGGCCCACGCGTATCACCTGGTTCGGCTCGCCCTTGCCGCAGTACGGCGTGCCATAGGCTTCCTGCGCACACCCCACCGCCACCAGGCGGCTCCAGAAGTCCACCGTCACGCCCCGGTAGTTGGGGTTGCGCACCACCTCGGCCAACTGGCCATTACGGATCATCTGGCCGCGCTCGCAGCCGAACTGGAACTTGTTGCGATAGTCGTCAATGGACCAGGAACGGTTGCTTTGCATCAGCACACCCAGTTCCACCTGGGCAATCATTTCCTGCAGCGTCGAGTTACCCGGCTCCAGGTTGAGGTTGGCCATGCGATCGATGGGTGCACGATTCCAGGAAGCCGAGCGAAAGTTCGCCACCCCCGCCAGGCCAGTGCGCTGCTGCGACTCCAGCGAGCCCAGCCCGCGTTTCAGCAGCCCCTTTTGGATCAGCAGCTCACGCGTTGCCGGGCTGCCCCCGTCGTCGAACGCGTAGCTGGCGAACTCATGGTCCAGTCCCGGATCGAAGCTCACGTTCATCAGCGCCGAACCGTACTGCAGGCGACCGAAGTCCTCCTTCTGCACGAAGCTCCAGCCGGCGTAGTTGCGCTCGTCACCCAGGATGCGGTCCAGCTCCAGCGGGTGTCCTATGGACTCGTGGATCTGCAACATCATCTGGTCGGGCATGAGCAGCAGGTCCATGTTCGCGCTGGGGCAATTGGGCGCCGTCAGCAGTTCCAGGGCTTCTTGCGCCACCCGCTTGGCCTCCTGCTCCCAGCGCCCGCGATCGAAGGCTTCGGCGCCGAATTGCCCGGTGTGCGACCAACTGCGCGTTTGCGACTCCAGACCCTGCGCCGCGGTGGCGCTCAGGTCAATGTTTACCATGTCGAAGCTTTGCCGGATGTCGGCGCCACTGGACGACAGATAGGCCAGTTCGGTCTGCACCGTCATGGCGCGAGCGCTGCGGTTCACCAGCAGTTCCGAACCCTGCATGGCGCGGCTGGCGGCCATCAGGCAGTCGGTGATCTCCACCAGCGAAGCGCTGTCCAGCGGCCGCCTGCGCGCGCTCTGGTAGCGCCCCTGCACGGCGGGGCGCTGCTCCGGCGCAAAGGCATGCACCTTGTGCGCGCTGGTGGCACGCGTCGTCGCCACGGCGCGGTCGAAGGCGCGCTGCAGTCCTTCGGCGCTCAGATCCGCCGTTGCGGCATAGCCGAACAGGCCGTCCACCAGCACCTCGCACATCGCGCCGGCTTCCAGCGCGCGCTCGTTCTTTTCCGGCAAGGCGTTGCGTACGGCGCGCACGCTCGTGGCTTCGCTCGAGTAGCGCAGCCCGGCCCATTCGGCAGATTGGCGCGCGTGGCGCAGCGCGCCCTGCGCAGCGGACAGGTCCTGTTGCAGCATGCTATTCCTCAGGCAATGTTGCCGAGCGCGACTTCGAGTTGCTGCACCGTGCGGTCCACGTTGGCCAGCTTTTCCAGGCCGAACAGCCCTAGGCGGAAACTGCGGAAATCCGCGCCTTCGTCACATTGCAGCGGCACACCGGCGGCGGTCTGCAGACCCTGCGCCAGAAATTTCTTGCTCGACTGGATCTCGGGGTCCTCGGTATAGCTCACCACCACGCCCGGCGCCTGAAAGCCCGCCGCGGCCACACTCTGGTAGCCCTTGGACACCAACAGCGCGCGCACCTTGTCACCAAGTGCCTGTTGTGCCGCGCGTGTCTTGTCAAAGCCCAGGGCGCGGGTTTCCTGCATCACGTCGCGCAGTCTCGTCAGCGCGTCCGTGGGCAGGGTCGCATGGTAGGAATGGGCGCCGCCCTCGTAGCTTTCCATGATCTGCAGCCACTTCTTCAAGTCGCAGGCAAAGCTGCTGCTGGTCGTAGCGTCGATCGCCTTGCGCGCGCGTTCGCTGAGCATCACCATGGCGCAGCAGGGCGAACTGCTCCAGCCCTTTTGCGGCGCGCTCACCAGCACATCGACGCCCGTGGCCTGCATGTCGACCCACATCGCGCCCGAGGCGATGCAGTCCAGCACGAACAGGCCGCCATAGGCGTGCACGGCGGCACCCACGGCGCGCAGGTAGTCGTCGGGCAGGATCATGCCGCTGGCGGTTTCCACATGCGGTGCGAACACCAGCGCCGGTTGCTGCTGGGCAATGGCGGCCACGACCTCGTCGATGGGCGCGGGGACAAAGGGCTGTTGCGCACCCGGCTGAAGACGCCGAGCCTTGAGCACAATGGTCCCGGCCGGGATCTTGCCCATGTCGAAAATTTGGCTCCAGCGGTAGCTGAACCAGCCATTGCGCAGCACCATCACCTTCTTGTCGGTGGCGAACTGGCGCGCCACGGCCTCCATGCCGAAGGTCCCGCTGCCCGGGACCAACACGGCGCTGTGCGCGTGGTAGACCTCTTTCAGGATGGCCGAGATGTCTTTCATCACCCCCTGAAAACGCTGCGACATGTGGTTCAGCGCACGGTCGGTGTAGACCACGGAAAATTCCAGCAACCCGTCCGGGTCGACGTTGGTTAACAAACCAGGCATTTTTTGAGCTCCAGTGTAGGCGTAGGGCGAACAGCTTAGCAGGTCTGCCCGTGCCGAAGGCAGTACGGCCATGGCGCAAAAAGTGTCAGAATCTCGCACCCGCGGGCCGCGGGAACCCTCAAAGGAAAACACCATGTTGCAACGACGTGCCGTACTGGGCTGTGCCGCGAGCGCACTCGCCCTGCCCCTGAGCTTGCCGCAATCCGCCTTCGCGCAGAACCGCAAGGACGCCGTGGTGCTGGCCATGACGCTGGAGCCCCCGGGACTGGATCCAACCGCAGGCGCGGCCTCGGCGATTGCCGAAATCACGCTGTACAACCTGTTCGAGACCCTCACCAGGATCAACTCTGACGGTTCCGTGTCGCCCCTGCTGGCGCAAAGCTGGGAGGTCTCGCCGGACCTGAAGACCTATACCTTCAAGCTCAGGCGCGGCGTCAAGTTCCAGAATGGCGAACCCTGCAACGCGCAGACCGTGAAGTTCTCCTTCGAGCGTGCCGCAGGTGAAAAGAGCACGAACAAGGACAAGCGCACCTTCGCCAACATGGAGCGCGTCGCGGCCATCGACGACGACACGGTGGTGATCCTGAACAAGACCCTCGACCCCGACTTTTTGTTCCTCATGGGACAGGCCACGGCCATCATCGTCGAGCCCAAGAGCGCCGACAGCAACGCCACCAAGCCCGTGGGCACCGGCCCTTACCGCCTGGATCAGTGGAGCAAGGGCTCGTCCATCACGCTGGCGCGCTGGGACGGTTACCGCAATGCCACTGCCGTGAAGATGAAGAAGGCCACCTTCCGCTTCATCAGCGACCCGGCAGCACAAGTTGCTTCCCTGCTGGCCGGCGACGTGGACGCCTTCCCGCGCGTCGCGGCGGCACGCTCCCTGGCGCAGTTTCAGAACAACGCCAAGTTCCAAGTGGTGATCAGCGGCTCGCGCGCCAAGACCATCCTGGCCATGAACAACAAGAAGGCGCCGCTGAACGACGTGCGCGTGCGCCGCGCCATCGCTGCAGCCATCGACCGCAAGGCGGTGATCGAGGGCGCGGCCGACGGCTTTGGCGTGCCCATCGGCAGCCACTATGTGCCGGGCGCCCTGGGCTATGTGGACACCACTGGCGTGAATCCCTTCAACATCGAAAAAGCCAAGGCGCTGCTGGCCGAGGCGGGCGTGAAACTGCCGCTGGAACTAACCCTGACCCTGCCGCCGACGCCCTATGCGCGCCAGGGCGGCGAGGTGATCGCAGCACAACTGGCCAAGGTCGGCATCACGGCCAAGCTGCAAAACGTCGAATGGGCGCAGTGGCTCAGCGGCACCTACACCAACAGGGCCTACGACCTGACGCTGATCTCCCATGTCGAGCCCTTTGACCTGGGCAACTTCGCCAAGCCGGGCTACTACTGGAACTACGAGTCGCCCGCCTTCAGCGCGCTGTTCGACAAGATCCAGAACAGCCCGCGCGTCGCCGATCGCGCCAAGTTGCTGGGCGACGCCCAACGCCTGCTGGCCAACGACGCGGTGCACGCCTTCCTCTACCAGCCGCAGTGGATCACCGTCGCGAACAAGAACCTGAAAGGCCTGTGGAAAGACATGCCGGTGTTTGTCAACGACATCGCCGCCATGTCCTGGTAAGCCGCATGACCACACCCCGCGCGCTGCACGACCTGCCGGCCCACGAACTCATCACCGCCTACCGCCAGCGCACGCTGTCGCCCGTGGAGGTGACGACCGCGGTGCTGGCCCATGCGCAACGCTGGGAACCCAGCCTGCACGCCTGCTACCTGATGCGACCGGAACTGGCGCTGGCGCAGGCCAGGGAGTCGGAAGCGCGTTGGCTGCGCGGCGCCCCCTGCGGGCCGCTGGACGGCGTACCCGTGACCGTCAAGGAGAATATTGCCACGGCGGGCGACCCCATGCCCCTGGGCACGGCCGCCAGCGAACTGCTGGCCGCCGCGGCGGATGCGCCGCCGGCGGCCCGCCTGCGCGAAGCCGGTGCGGTGCTGCTGTGCAAGACCACCATGCCCGACTACGGCATGCTGTCTTCGGGGCTGTCGAGCTTTCACGCCCTGACGCGCAACCCCTGGGACTTGGGCAAGACCCCGGGCGGCTCCAGCGCTGGCGGCGGAGCCGCCGCAGCGGCCGGCTATGGACCGCTGCACCTGGGCACCGACATCGGCGGCTCACTGCGCCTGCCGGCCAGTTGGTGCGGCATCTTCAGCCTGAAACCCAGCCTGGGCCGCATCCCCATCGACCCGCCCTATACCGGGCGCGCCGCCGGACCGATGACGCGCTGTGTGGCCGACGCGGCGCTGCTGATGCAGGTGCTGTCGCTGCCGGACGCGCGCGACAGCATGAGCCTGCCCTACCAGGCCATCGCCTGGCCGCGCTTCGAACAAGGCACGGCCAAGCTGCAGGGACTGCGCATCGGCCTGCTGCTCGATGCGGGCTGCGGCCTGGCCGTGCAGCCCGAGGTGCGCGCTGCCGTCGAGGCCGCTGCCGCGCTGCTGGAGCAGGCCGGCGCCAGCGTCCAGCCGATGAAACCATTTTTCACGCGCGCCATGCTCGACGGCATGGACCATGCGTGGCGCATGCGCTCACTGATGGACCTGAACGCCTTGCCGGCCGAGCGGCGCGTCAGGGTGCTGTCGTTCATCCGGGAATGGGCCGACAGCGCAGCGGGCATGACGGGTGCGGAAGTCTTTGCGGCGTTCAGCCAGTTCCACGCCACGCGCGTCGCCACGGTGGCGGCCAGCGCGGCCTATGACTATGTGATTTCACCCACGGCGCCGGTGCTGGCCTTCGACGCCGAACTGGCCTCGCCAACGAACGACCCGCTGCGCCCGCTGGAGCACATTGCCTTCACCGTTCCCTGGAACATGTCGGAGCAACCCGCCGCCTCCATCAACTGTGGCTACAGCACCAGTGGACTGCCCATAGGGTTGCAGATTGTCGGTAAGCGCTTCGATGATCTGGGTGTGCTGCAGGTGGCGCGCGCCTTCGAGTTGCTGCGCGGCGCGCAACAGCCCTGGCCGCTGCCGCCGCTGGCCCCCAACTGACGGATCAGCCGTCGCTTTTCGCCACGACCCTGCGCTGCTCATAGCGCGGCTGCTCTGGCAGGTCGGCCAGATGCCGCGTGTCGGCCCAATCCATGATCTCTACCAAACCGTTGCGCAGGCGCACGCGGTTCACGCCGGCGTTGGGGATGTCACTCTGACGCGGACCGTCCAGCGGCAGGGCGCGCGCCGTGCGGTAAATCATGTCGAGCACGCCGCCGTGCGTCACCACAACCACGGTCTGACCTGCATAGTCCTGGGACAGGCGTTGTATCGCGCCCATGACCCGGGCATGAAAGACCCGCGTGCTCTCACCTTTGGCGAAGGCGTGGTCAGCGCGGAATTCAAGCCACTGCGCCCAGTCCTGCGGGTGCTGCTGCGCGATGTCGGGCGCGCGCAGGCCTTCCATCACGCCAAAGCTCTGTTCGCGCAGCGCCGCATCCAGCGCCGAATCCAGGGAGAAGTCCGACCCCAGCTTGGCGGCAAGCTGCGCCACCACCGGCTGCGCCGTCTGCCGCGTACGCAGCAAATCGCTGCAGACCATTTGTTGGACGAGTTCGCCAGCGAGTCGCGCGCCCAAACGCCGAGCCTGTTCATGCCCCATGTCGTTCAGGGGAACATCCAGGTGGCCCTGAAAGCGCAACTCGCGGTTCCAATCGGTCTCACCGTGGCGGATCAAAATCAGTTCGGTCATGCGCTCATTATCGGCACTTCCCGCGTTGAAAATCGAGGACAGCAGCCCACGGCCAGGGCCTTGCGTGACGTGTCCTGAACACGGTTTTTATGCCACCCGGGCGCACGTTTTGCGCTAATGCGACAATAGCGGGTTAATGAGCTCCTCTTTTTCCAACCTATCGCTGGCCCCCGCGCTGGCACGCGCCGTGGCCGAACTGGGCTACGAGTCCATGACCCCGATTCAGGCCCAGGCCATCCCCATCGTGCTCCAAGGGCGCGATGTGATGGGTGCGGCGCAGACCGGGACCGGCAAGACGGCAGCTTTTTCGCTGCCCCTGCTGCAACGCATGCTCAAGCACGAGAATGCTTCTACCTCGCCCGCGCGCCATCCGGTGCGCGCCCTGGTGCTGCTGCCCACGCGCGAACTGGCCGATCAGGTGGCGCAAGCCATCAAGAGCTACGCCAAGTACACGAATCTGCGCAGCGCCGTAGTGTTCGGCGGCATGGACATGAAACCCCAGACCCTGCAACTCAAGGCCGGGGTGGAAGTGCTGGTGGCAACACCGGGACGCTTGCTGGACCACATCGAAGCCAAGAGCGCAGTGCTCAATCAGGTCGAATACGTGGTGCTGGATGAGGCCGACCGCATGCTCGACATCGGCTTTTTGCCGGACCTGCAGCGCATCCTGAGCTACCTGCCCAAACAACGCACGACGCTGCTGTTTTCGGCCACCTTCTCCTCCGAGATCAAGCGCCTGGCGTCGAGCTATCTGCAGGATCCGGTGACGATCGAGGTCGACCAATCCAATGCCGCGGCTTCGACCGTGGAGCAGCACTTTTACAGCGTGGCCGGAGAGGACAAGCGCCACGCACTGCACCAGGTGCTGCGCCAGCGCGGCCTGAAGCAGGCTTTTGTCTTCGTCAACAGCAAGCTGGGTTGCGCACGCCTGGCGCGATCGCTGGAGCACGAAGGTCTCAAGACCACGGCGCTGCACGGCGACAAGAGCCAGGACGAGCGCCTGAAAGCCCTGGATTCGTTCAAGAAGGGTGAGGTCGACCTGCTGGTCTGCACCGACGTGGCAGCACGTGGCCTGGACATCAAGGACGTTCCCGCGGTTTTCAATTTCGATGTCCCGTTCAACGCCGAAGACTATGTGCACCGCATCGGGCGCACCGGACGCGCCGGCGCCTCAGGACTGGCCGTCAGCTTTGTTGCACCCAGTGATGCTCGTCTGGTGTCGGACATCGAGAAACTGCTCAAGCAGAAGATCGAACTCGAAGCACTCGAGTTCGAGGAAAACCAACCCGACATCCGCCGTCAGGGTCGCATCAACGACGGGCGGCGCATGTACGCGCAGGCCCAGGACGCAGCGACTGCGGACGCCCCGGCGGCACAGCCCCGTGGCCGTTTCGCCGCAGCGCACAGCGCAGCTCCCGAGCGGCGCCGCGAGTCGAGCCGTGGGCCCAACCCATCGCGCGACCCCTTCTTTGACAAGCCTTATGAGCCCAGCACCAGCACGGTTGCGGGCACTGCGACGGAGACTCGTGTGACGAGCACGCGTGGCGGCATCTCGGCCAACATCAAGCCCAAGCGCCGCGTCGCGGCGCTGTTCAAGTCGGCGTGAGCTGCTGCGCGGCAAAGCTGCGCATTTTCTCCATCAGACGCTGCTGCACACCCGGAGAGACGAACTTGTCCACTTCGCCACCGAGCAGCGCAATCTCGCGCACGAAGGTGCTGGAGATGAACTGGAACTTGTCGCTGGGCGTGAGAAAGACCGTTTCCACATTCGGCATCAGGGTACGGTTCATGCCGGCGAGTTGGAATTCGTAGTCAAAGTCGGTGACGGCGCGCAGGCCACGCACCATGGCCTTGCCACCCCGTGCCACGACAAAATCGCGCAGCAGACCGGCAAAGCTGGCGACCTCCACCTTGGGGTAGGGTTCGACCACTTCACGTGCCATGGCGATGCGATCCTCCAGCGAAAAAAGCGCCTTTTTGTGATGCCCCGCCGCGACGGCGACGATCACCGTGTCGAACAGTTGGGTGGCGCGTCGCACCACGTCTTCATGGCCCAGCGTCATGGGATCAAAGGTGCCAGGGTAGATCGCGATCACGGGCTGAACCATGGTCTTGGCTCCTGTGGAATTGAATAGGTTAATCGGCAAGTAAGCGACTGCGCCGCATTATGCGGCCGCGGACTTCAACAGGTGCGCATGCACGGCACCGGCCTTCAGATAACGGTAGCGCAGCAAGCCGACCTCGGCCAGTTCCTCGTCGCTCCAGGCCTTGGGCGACTCCAGGTAGACAAAGCCCGAGGGCGCCAAGGCGCGCGCTGCGGCCTGCAGCGTGGCCGGGATACGGGTGAACTCGAAGGGTGGGTCCAGCAACACCAGGTCCAGGCTGGCACTGCCCTGTTGCTCCAGCGCCGAGACGCCATCACCGCGCGTGATGTGCACACTTTGCGCCCCCAGCAGCGCCTGGGTGCGCAACAACTGCGCCACCAGATCGGGTTGCTGTTCACACATCAGCACCGAGGCCGCACCGCGCGAAGCCGCTTCCAGCCCGAGTGCGCCCGTGCCGGCAAAAGCGTCCAGGCAACGCCACCCCTGCAGGTCCTGGCCGAGCCAGTTGAACAGGGTTTCGCGCACGCGGTCTGGCGTAGGACGCAGCCCCGGCAGGTCGGGAACACGCAGCTTGGTGCGCTTCCACTGTCCGCCGATGAGGCGTACCTCGCCGACGCCGGTGCGGGCTACAACGGGCTTGGTTTTGCCCTTGGATTTTTTCGCCTGGGGGGCGCGCAATGCGCCAGTTTTTGGGGTGGTGGTGGGTTTCATAGAATGCCTGATTCTAAGAACGCATTCCATGTTCAGCTTTTTCAAGAAAAAACAAGTCCCCACACCGCCCGTGCCACAGCCCCTCGCAGTGCCTGCCATGGCCGTGAGCGTGGCGCCGCCCGAGCCAGCGCCAGCGCCAGTGCCACCGCCCGCCGCACGCAGCTCCTGGCTGAGCAAGCTCAAGGCCGGTTTGCGCAAGACCGGCTCCAGCATCGCCAGCGTCTTCACCGGCACGCAGATCGACGACGCGCTGTACGAAGAACTGGAGGCCGCACTGCTCATGGCCGACACCGGTGTCAAGGCGACGCAGTACCTGCTGGACGAACTGAAGCGGCGCGTCAAGGAGAGCAAGACCACCGAGCCGGCGCTGGTCAAGGCCTTGCTCGCCGAAGCGCTGGCGGAGCTGCTGGCGCCGCTGGAAAAAACCTTGCAGATCGGCGCGCATGGCGATGTCGCCATGCCGACGGTGATCATGGTGGTGGGCGTGAACGGCGCGGGCAAAACCACGTCCATCGGCAAACTCACGCGCCATCTGGCGGATCAGGGCGCGAGCGTCCTGCTGGCAGCAGCCGACACTTTTCGCGCTGCGGCGCGCGAGCAGTTGGGTGTCTGGGCAACGCGTGCCGGCCAGCCGGGCGACGCGCCGCAGCACGCGGTGGAGATCATCAGCCAGCAGGGCGGCGACCCTGCCGCGGTGGCCTTTGACGCCGTGAGCGCGGGCAAGGCGCGCGCCAAGGACGTGGTGCTGGTCGACACGGCGGGGCGCCTGCCGACGCAGCTGCACCTGATGGAAGAGTTGAAGAAAATCAAACGGGTCGTGACCAAGGCAGGCGCCGGGGCGCCTCACGAGATCATCCTTGTGATCGACGGCAATACGGGGCAGAACGCCCTCAGCCAGGTCAAATCCTTTGACGACGCCCTGCAACTTACCGGACTGATCGTCACCAAACTCGACGGCACGGCCAAGGGGGGCGTGCTCGCAGCGATTGCCCAAGAACGGCCTGTTCCCGTGTATTTCATCGGTGTCGGGGAACAATTGGCCGACCTGGAAACCTTCAGCGCGCGCGAGTTTGCCCAAGCCTTGCTGAGCTGAAGATGCGGCACAGCCACGGGTAAACGAGTCACCGCCAGCCGCCCCGCAGCCTGTAAACTCAAGCCATGCCCATACTCGTTGACCGCATCGCCGACCTGATTGGTTTGAGGGACCGGGACGAGCTCGATGTGGCGCTGGTGCGGCTCACCTGGGAGTTGCTCGGTACAGGGGCCAAGGCGGTGGCGATCTTGCGACCCGTGGGCGAGGAAGCCGACATGCGCTGGTTGACGCGAATCCGGTTCACAGCAGACCAAGTGGTCCCAGCCATCAACCTGACGGTCACAGCCCAGGAGGACCTTCCCAAGCTGGCGGAGTACCCGGAGCACCACGCGACCATGATCAGCGGCCAGGTCCGTCGCTACCATGGAAGCAAGGCCTTGACGCTGTTCCCGCTGAGCGCGGAGCACGAGGGACTGGGCGTGTTTGAAGTCGAGACCGAGTTGAGTTTGCCGGCCGAGACCGAACGACTGTTGGCCAGCCTGCTGCGCATTTACCATAATTTTCAGGGCCTGCTGGATTACGGCGAGCGTGACACGCTGACCAATCTGCTGAACCGCAAGACCTTTGACGGCGTATTCCTTAAGACAACACTGGGCGCGCGCGCGCCCGAACCGCCGACCCTGGACGACCGGCGCCATGCCGGTAGTGGACCTCGCCATTGGCTGGGCGTGATCGACATCGACCATTTCAAGCGCGTCAACGACACCTATGGCCACCTGATCGGTGACGAGGTGCTGATACTGATGGCGCGCCTGATGCGTTCCAGCTTTCGCTTTCACGACCACATTTACCGATTTGGCGGAGAAGAATTTGCCGTGCTGGTGCAGTGCGAGCAGGAGGGTGACGCCATGGCGGCTTTCGAGCGCTTCCGCCTGAATGCGCAGGCCCACGCCTTCCCCCAGGTCGGCAACATCACGGTGAGCACGGGATTGACGGCCCTGCGTCCCGACGACACGCCAAGCGAGGCTTTCGAGCGCGCCGACAAGGCGCTGTACCACGCCAAGGGCCATGGCCGCAATCAGGTCTGCGACCACGCCGACCTGGTGACAACCGGCGAGGTGGTCGAGGCCGACACCATCAACGCGGAAGCGGAATTTTTCTAGCGTGGACTGGCACGCGCCAGGGTGAAGCGCTCATGCACCTGAAAAAGCTGCTGATCGTCTGCTTGCTGGGCGCAGCCTTCGCAGCCTATTTTGTGTTCGACCTGGGACGCTTCTTCAGCCTCGAAGCCCTGCGTCAGAGCCAGCAGGCTTTTGCAGATGCGTACGCCCGAGAGCCGGCGCGGGTATTGCTCTCGTACGGACTTGTCTATGTGGCTGTCACTGCACTGTCGCTGCCGGGCGCGAGCCTGATGACGCTGGCAGCCGGCGCGTGTTTCGGCCTGCTGTGGGGCGGTATCGTGACAGCCCTGGCGGCGACGGCAGGCGCCACCCTTGCCATGCTGAGCGCGCGTCATCTGCTGCGCGACAGCGTCGAGCGGCGCTTCGGCAAGATGCTGAGCGAAGTGAACCGAGGTCTGGAGCAGGACGGCGCTTTCTACCTGTTCAGCCTGCGCCTGCTGCCGCTGGTTCCGTTTTTTGTGCTGAACCTGTTGATGGGCCTGACCCGAATGAAAACCTGGACCTATTGCTGGGTCAGTCTGTTCGGTATGCTCGCCGGGACTGTGGCCTATGTCAACGCCGGCACCGAACTGGCCAAGGTCGACTCGCTGCGCTCGGTGCTGTCGCCGGGACTGCTCGGCTCCTTCGTGCTGCTGGGCCTGCTGCCCTTGGGGTTGCGCTGGCTGCTGCGAGGCTGGCAAAACCGGCGCGTCTACGCTCGCTGGCAGCACCTCAAGCCGAGGCGTTTCGAGCGCAATCTGGTCGTGATCGGTGCCGGTGCCGGAGGTCTGGTGAGCGCCTACATCGCCGCCGCAGTGAAGGCCAAGGTGACGCTGGTGGAAGCGCACACCATGGGCGGCGACTGCCTGAACACCGGCTGTGTGCCAAGCAAGGCGCTGATCAAAAGCGCACAACTGGCACACCGCATGCGCCACGCCAGCCGCTACGGCCTGCCAGACAGCGCGCTCGCCATCGACTTCAAGGCCGTGATGCAGCGCGTGCAGGAGGTCATCCGCACGATTGCGCCGCATGACAGCGTGCAACGCTACACGGAGCTCGGCGTCGAAGTGCTGCAGGGCCACGCCAGGATCACCAGCCCCTGGAGCTTGGAAGTCAGTCGACCCGACGGCAGCAAACTCTCACTGACGACGCGCGCCATCGTCATCGCCACGGGTTCGCGCCCGCGCGTGCCGGATCTTCCCGGCCTAACAGAAGTCGGTTATCTGACCAGCGACACGTTGTGGGACGCTCTCGGGCAACTGGAACAACCGCCGAAGCGACTGGTGGTGCTCGGCGGCGGGGTCATCGGCTGCGAGCTGGCGCAGTGCTTGGCACGTCTGGGCTCGCAGGTCATCCAGGTGGAGCAGGCGCCACGGCTGCTGTTGGCGGAAGACGAAGAGGTGTCGGCGCGGGCGCTGTCCGCACTGCAACAGGACGGCGTGCAGGTGCTGCTCAGCCACCAGGCGCTGCGCTGCGAAGCCGCCCCGATGGCACCAGCACGCCAAGCCGTGTTCGGCCCCGGCGTGCTGGTGCTGGAACATCAGGGCGTACAAACCCGCGTCGGGTTCGACGCCCTGCTCTGCGCCGTGGGCCGGGTGGCGCGCCTGTCGGGCTACGGGCTCGAGGAACTGGGGATCACCGCTCGACCTGAAGGCGGCGCGCTGCCGACCGATGCCTGGCTGGCGACGATCTACCCCAACATTTACGCCGCCGGCGACGTGGCCGGACCCTACCAGTTCACGCACGCGGCTGCGCACCAGGCCTGGTACGCGACGGTGAACGCACTGTTTGGCGACATCCGAAAGTTTCGCGTCGACCACTCGGTGCTGCCGCGCACCACATTCATCGAGCCGGAGATCGCCCGGGTCGGATTGAATGAGCAGGAGGCGCGTGAGCAAGGTGTGGCCTACGAAATCACGCGCTTCGACCTCGCCGACCTGGACCGCGCCATCATCGACGGCGAAACGCACGGCTTCGTCAAGCTGCTGACGGTGCCGGGCAAGGACCGCATTCTGGGCGTCACCATCGTCGGCAGCCAGGCTGGCGAGCTGCTGGCCGAATACACGCTGGCCATGAAGCATGACTTGGGCCTGAACAAGATCCTGGGCACGGTGCACAGCTACCCGACGCTGGCCGAAGCCAACAAATATGCCGCCGGCAACTGGAAGCGCGCGCACCAGCCCGCGCGGTTGTTGCGCTGGGCGGTGCGTTACCACGCCTGGAGACGGGGATGAAGCACCTGGTCCTGCTTGGCGCCGGTCACGCCCATGTGCATGTGCTGGCGCGCCTGGCGCAACGCGTAAAGCTTGCGCCGCTGCCGTTTCGCGTCACGCTGATCGCGCCCTACCCGCAGCAGATCTACTCCGGCATGCTGCCCGGCCATGTGGCCGGGCATTACAGCCTGGCGCAGTGCAGCATCGCCCTGACGGGGCTGCTCCAGAGCGCCGGCGTGACCTACTTGCAGGCCCGCGGCACGCGCCTGGACGCGGCCCGACAGACCATCATCCTGGGCCAGGGCGAGCCACCCCAGGAACTGCACTACGACCTGTTGAGCGTCAACACCGGCCCGGTGATGGACCGCGAACGAATCGAGCAGCTCATGCCGGGCGCGCGCGAGCACGCGCTGTTTCTGCGTCCGATAGAGTCCTTTTCGCCCCTGTGGCAACGCCTGCTGGCGCTGGCCAGACAGCAGCCGCTGCGCGTCGCCGTCATCGGTGCCGGCGCGGCGGGCGTGGAACTGGCCTTTGCCATGAAGCATCAATTGCCCGATTGCCCGGTCACGCTGGTGTGCGGCGGCGCGTCGCCGGTGGCCAATTATTCCCTGGCGGTGCAACAACGCGTGCTGCAACAGCTCCGGCTGCGCGGCATCACGGTGCTGCCGCAAAGCTGCACCGCCATTGCGGCCGACCACATCACGCTCGACGGGGTTGGCCAGCTGGCCTGCGACGCGCCAGTGCTGGCGTTGGGCGCGCAGGCGCCACGCTGGCTGGCCGGTTCGGGCCTGGCGCTGGACAAGGAGGGATTCATCGCCGTCAATGCTTTTCAGCAAAGCGTCTCGCACCCATTCGTGTTTGCCGCTGGTGACGTGGCCAGCCGCATCGACGCGCCGCATCCCCGAAGCGGCGTGTACGCGGTGCGCGCGGCACCGGCACTTTCCTCCAACCTGATGGCAGCCGTCTCGGGGCGGCCCCTGCAAGACTACACCCCGCCGATAAAAACGCTGAACTTATTGTCCTGCGGCGCCCGCTATGCCATTGCCAGCCGGGGCAACTGGAGCGCCCAGGGCGCGTGGGTCTGGTACTGGAAGGACTGGATCGACCGACGCTTCATGGCACGGACCCAGCAGGGGTGAACGCTCAGCGCGGTTTTTCGTAGCCCGAGGTGACCCAGGCCGCGGCGCTGGCAGCGTTCAAGGTGTATCCCGGGGATACGCTGATCCTTGCCAGTTCCTCGTCTGCTGCGTCAACCGCTGAGAGTTGTGCGCTCGGGTGCTCGTCATCGGGAACGATGTCCAGCGTCACCGTGATGCGCCCTGTGGCCGTGTTCACCAGGACGCTGCGGTGCAGCAGCGCGTGCAATTGCTGTTCGCCGCGCCGCACGAACTCTGCTGCAGTTTTCACCAGCGTGGAAAAAGCGTTCTTGTCCAGGGGCTTGGGGTTCTTCTTGTCGCGACCCATGGTCCACGGACCGATGAGGGCCGGCTCGGCCGCTCCGTCTCGAGTCATTGCGACGGCCCAACCGTCGTCGTCATCGTTCTTGATGACGCTTGCTGTCCAGCCATTCGCGCGCCACAGGCGCGGCTCATGAATGTCGGCGTCGGGATCGGGATCGGGGGAGTAATTTTCTTCTGCTGTCATCAAAACTCCCACGAAACCCCGGCGTTCAGGCCGAGGAGGTAGAGGGCCGGCGCGTAGCGTCGGAGTGCTTGCACAATCTCACGAGTACTGTTATTATAAACAGTATGTTGCTCGTGTACCGATACAAGGTCAAATCGCTCAACGGCTTGCTCAACAAGCAAGCCCGCGCAGTGAACTTTGTCTTCAACTATTGCAACGACCGGCAAAAAGATGCGCTTCGCTTTGGACGCAAGTGG
>CAIKVZ010000200.1 GCA_903830985.1 uncultured beta proteobacterium | reverse complement strand
GCCCCAGGCCTTCACACGGCCATTCAGGTCGTTGCCGTAATGCGTGAAATCGCTGCGATCGGGCAGCTTGCCATTGGGCAGGCTACGAATCCAGTCCGGGTTGGGTGCCAGCAGTACCGTCGTATCCAAGGACGCACTGGCGCGATGCCGCCAGGGCAAACCCTTGTCCAACCAACCGGGTATCACCTGTCGCTGGAAATGCGGGTACAGGACCAGATTGGCGGACCGCTCCCGCGCGGTGCCAACCGAACTGTCGGCGTGAGCGGCTTGCAAGTACGGCAAATGCAGGTGGTAGTCGGTGATGCCGCCGTCCCAATAAGCGCCATCCGGCGCACCAGCAATCGTCGCCACGGAGCGCAGGACGAAGGGAATGGCGCAACTTGCCCGCAACGCCGCATGAAAATTCGCTTCCGACAGCGGCCATTGTCGGGTGCGATAGTCGCGCACGCCAAACGGCAGATCGGCCGCACGCAGCGGGGAAGTACCGGGCTGTCCTGAGGAAAAGACGGCACGCTCAAGCCATAGCCCCATGGCCTTGCGCGATACGGCATTGGTCAGGAATGCGCCCAGATAACCCAAGGGGGTGCGCCAGGCGTGCTCACGTTGCAGCAACCCTCGTCCGCGCGAGGTAAGGATATGCAGGCGGTAACGGGAATGGGTCAGGACCTCGCGCTCGCGGCCGCCAAAAAACTCCTGCAGACTCTGGGCAAAACGTTCACTCACAAAATCAGCCGTGGGATTTTTGTGCCCGCCCTGCTCGTAGTGCTGATGCACATAGTCATGCTCCAGTCGCTGGAAAGCCTGCGCAGGATCGTTCAGGCATGCCGTTGCCATGCGCCAGGCACCGATGGAGGCGCCCACCAGATGCACTTCATGCGAACTGCGTGCCAGCCAGTCGCCGAAAATGAAACGGTCCAGCGCACCCAGAATCAGCCCTTTCGGACCACCGGCCGCACCCGGAACAATGCCAATGTCCTGCGGCTGCAGACCGTGCCGCTCGATGTGGGCAAAAGCGCGCGGACCGGCGTAAATGCGTAAGGCTTGCATGGGCTCGATTGTGCAGTTGGCAGCGACCCGGCACAGCGTGCGGGCCGCCCGGCCTTATTTTTTCAATCCTTGCAGCTTGGCAAACGCCGAGCCCATGGCCGACGGTGCGGGGGCTTCAAAGCCGCGCCGGGATGAGGTTTGACTGCCGCGTCCCGCGCCCTCAAAGCGGTTCTCACGGTGCCCGGCACCACCGCCCTGGGCCGGCAGTTCCAGCCGCATGGACAGGCTGATGCGCTTGCGCTCGACATCCACCTCGACCACCCGCACCTTGACGATGTCGCCAGTCTTCACCACCTCGCGCGCATCGTTGACAAACTTGTGGCTGAGCTGGCTCATGTGCACCAGCCCATCCTGGTGCACGCCCAGGTCCACGAAGGCGCCAAAGGCCGCGACATTGCTAACCGTGCCCTCGAGCACCATGCCTTCGCGCAGATCGCGAATGTCCTGCACGCCCTCGTTCAACTGCGCCACCTTGAAGTCCGGACGCGGATCCCGGCTGGGCTTTTCCAACTCACTCAGAATGTCGCGCACCGTGATGACGCCAAACTGCTCGTTCGCGAACAGTTCCGGCTTCAGCGTCTTGAGCAGTTCAGCGCGCCCCATCACCTCTGCGACGGGACGTTGGGTGTGCGCCATGATGCGCTCGACCACGCTGTAGGCCTCGGGGTGGACGCCGCTCACATCCAGCGGGTTGTCACCGCCGCGAATGCGCAGGAAGCCGGCACACTGCTCAAAAGTCTTGGCGCCCAGACCGGTCACGTCGAGCAACTGCTGGCGGTTGCGAAAAGCGCCGTGCGCGTCGCGCCAGCGCACCGCCGCCTTGGCGACGCTGGCGCTCAAGCCGGAGACCCGGCTCAGCAAGGGCACGCTGGCCGTGTTCAGATCCACACCGACCGAGTTCACGCAGTCTTCCACCACCGAGTTCAGGCTGCGCGCCAACTCACTCTGGTTCACGTCGTGCTGGTATTGGCCCACGCCAATCGACTTGGGGTCGATCTTCACCAGTTCTGCCAACGGGTCCTGCAGCCGGCGCGCGATGCTGGCCGCGCCACGCAGACTCACGTCCACGTCGGGCATCTCCTGCGAGGCAAACTCGCTGGCGGAGTAGACCGAGGCGCCGGCCTCGCTGACCACCACCCGGTCGATCTTCAACGCCTGTCCGGGGGATGCCTTTTGCAGCAGGGCAATCAGATCCGCGGCCAGCTTGTCGGTCTCGCGGCTCGCCGTGCCGTTGCCGATGGCGATCAGGTTCACGCCGTGCTGTTCGCACAGACGGGCCAGGGTGTGCAGCGAGCCATCCCAGTCGCGCCTCGGCTCGTGCGGAAACACCGTGGCCGTCTGCACCAGTTTGCCCGTGGCGTCGACCACGGCGACCTTGACGCCGGTGCGGATGCCCGGGTCCAGACCCAGCACGACGCGGGGGCCGGCGGGGGCCGCGAGCAGCAGGTCGCGCAAATTGTCGGCAAAGACCTTGATCGCCACTTTTTCCGCGTCCTCGCGCAGCCGGGTGAACAGATCGCGCTCGGTGGACAGGCTGAGCTTGACGCGCCAGGTCCAGGCCACGCACTTGCGCAGCAAATCGTCGCCAGCACGCGCCTGATGGCTCCAGCCCAGGCGCAAGCCTATGCGCCCCTCGGCCAGCGTCACCACCGGCGCCTTGCTGCCCGCAATTGGCGCAGACGCAGGCGCGGGCAACTCCGATTGTAGCAGCTTGACTTCCAGGATTTCCAGCGTGCGCCCGCGAAACACGGCCAATGCGCGGTGCGAGGGCACGCGCGCCAGCGGCTCGTCGTAATCGAAATAGTCGCGAAACTTGGACACCTCGACGTTGTTCTGGTCTTTGCCCGCCATCAGCTTGCTCTGCAGCAGGCCTTCGTTCCAGAGCCACTCTCGCAGGCCCTGCACCAGCACCGCATCCTCGGCCCAGCGCTCACTCAGGATGTCGCGTACACCGTCCAGCACCGCTGGCACGCTGGTGAAGTCGCTGCCGTCCTCGCCCTTTTCGGCGTGCACAAAGGCAGCGGCCTGTGCCACCGGGTCCAGCGACGGATCGGCGAACAGCAGGTCGGCCAGCGGAGCTATGCCCGCCTCGCGCGCAATCTGCCCCTTGGTGCGGCGCTTCTGCTTGTACGGCAGGTAAAGGTCTTCCAGATCCTGCTTGGTGGGCGCGCTCATGATTGCCGCCGTCAGTTCGGGGGTGAGCTTGCCCTGTTCGTCAATGCTTTTGAGGATGGCCTCGCGCCGCTCATGCAGTTCGCGCAGGTAGCCCAGACGGTATTCGAGTTCGCGCAGTTGAATGTCGTCCAGTCCGCCCGTGGCCTCCTTGCGGTAGCGCGCCACAAAGGGCACGGTCGCGCCGCCGTCGAGCAGGTCGACTGCGGCCTTGACCTGTCGTTCCTGAACCCGGATTTCCAGCGCGATCTGCGCAATGATTTTCTGCATGAGGTGAAAAGCGTCGACCTGGCGTGCCCAGGACGATGGGAAATGAAAGGCGCGAGTTTGCCATAAGGCATTAAAGTCAAGCCATGCACAGCCGCCCCCCGCCGCTTCCCTGGCTCGCCCCGGGCGAAGCATTCCCCGCTGCGACCCAGGCCTGGGGGCGGGGTTCGCCCGCCCCGGGACTGCTTGCGGGCGGCGGCGCGCTCGACGCCGCCACGCTGCAACGCGCCTACGGCGCGGGCATCTTCCCCTGGTTCAGCCTGGGCGAGCCCGTTCTGTGGTGGAGCCCGGACCCGCGCATGGTGCTGCGCCCCGAAGACTTCAAGCTGCACCCCTCGCTGCGCAAGACCCTGCGCAAGTTCCGCGCCGACCCGCGCTGCGAAATCCGCATGGACAACGCCTTCTCCCAGGTCATCCGGGCGTGCAGTGCCAGACAACGCCGGGGCCAGTCCGGTACCTGGATCGTGCCCGAGATGGTGCTGGCCTACGAGGCGCTACACGCGGCAGGCATGGCGCACAGTGTGGAAACCTGGGTGGACGGTGAACTCGTCGGCGGCCTGTACGCGGTGGCTATCGGATGCGCCGTTTATGGAGAATCCATGTTTGCCCATGCCAGCGACGCCTCGAAACTGGCGCTGGCGGCGTTGGTGGGCTTTTGCCGCGCCAACCACATCGGTCTCATCGACTGCCAGCAAAACACCGCCCACCTGGCGTCACTGGGCGCCGCCGAAATGCCACGCAGCAGCTTCCTGGCGGCGCTGCGCACGGCCACGCAGCAACCCGCACCCGAATGGCGTCTTACCGACACCTGCTGGGCGCAACTCATGGGGCCGGGCCAGCCATGAATCCGCTGAAAGAGCTTCCACTGGAGCGGCTGCAGTTCTTTGCCACCGCGCCCTACGCCTGCAGCTACATCCCGGGCAATCAGGCGCGCTCGTTGGTCGCCACGCCGAGCCACCAAGTGCAACACGCAGCCTACTCGGAACTGGTGCAACAAGGGTTTCGCCGCAGTGGCCTGTTCACCTACCGTCCGTACTGCGATGGCTGTTCGGCCTGCGAGCCGCTGCGCGTGCTGGCCGCGCAGTTTGCCCCCGACCGCAGCCAGCGCCGGGCCTGGCGCCGCCATCAGGGCCTGGTGGTGAAGGTGCTGGAACTGGGCTTTGACCCGGAGCATTACGCCTTGTATGTGCGCTACCAGAAAAGCCGACACGAGGGTGGCGGCATGGACCAGGACAACGTCGAGCAATACACCGAATTCCTGCTGCGCAGCCAGGTCAATACCCGTCTCATCGAGTTTCGGGATCCGGCCGGTGCCGGGTTGCCTGGCGCGCTCAGGATGGTTGCCGTGGTGGACGTTCTGGAGGATGGCTTGTCGGCGGTGTATACGTTTTTTGATCCCGAGCCCCAATCCAGTCTTGGCACCTACGGCGTGCTCTGGCAAATTGAACAGGCGCGCCAACTGGGCTTGCCGCACGTCTACCTGGGGTATTGGATTTCCCAAAGCGCCAAGATGGCGTACAAGACGCGTTTCACTGTGCATGAGCGGCTGGTAGAGGGCCGCTGGCGAGCCGATCCCCCAGAAACATCCTCGCTGAATTTCACCAGATAAAATCCGGGTGAACCACTAACTGCCTGGCCCATGAAAAAGACTGACGCTAATCCCTCTCTGAGTCCCACCATTCAGGTGATTGAGCGGATGTTTGCCTTGATCGATGTGCTCGCAGCGCACCAGGAACCCGTATCGCTCAAGGAAATCAGCGCCAAGGCCGGGCTGCATCCGTCAACCACGCACCGCATCCTGAATGACCTGACCCAGGGGCGCTTTGTCGATCGGCCCGTGGCGGGGCGTTACCGGCTCGGGATGCGCCTGCTGGAACTGGGCAACCTGGTCAAAGGACGACTGAGCGCACGGGACGCGGCCCTGGGACCCATGCGTGAACTGCACAAACTGATTCAGCAACCGGTCAACCTGAGCATGCGCCAGAGCGATGAAATCGTTTATGTGGAGCGCGCTTTCAGCGAGCGCTCGGGCATGCAGGTGGTCCGAGCCATTGGCGGACGCGCGCCGCTGCATCTGACGTCTGTGGGCAAGTTGTTCCTGGCAGCTGATGACCCGCAACGGGTTCGCGCCTATGCAGCACGAACCGGACTGCCGGGACACACCAAGAACAGCATCACCCAATTGGCGGTGCTGGAACGAGAACTCTCCAAGGTCAGGCAGTATGGCGTGGCGCGCGACAACGAAGAGTTGGAACTGGGCGTACGCTGCATGGCAGCGGGCATCTACGACGATCAGGGAAAACTGGTCGCAGGGCTGTCGATCTCGGCGCCTGCAGATCGCCTGGATGAAGGCTGGCTGGCCAAGATTCAGGCCACCGCCAGCGAAATCTCAACCGCCCTTGGCTTTCACGGCAACGGCAACTGATTGGCAGCCATCCCCTTTACCTCCAACGCTTCCCGTCTGCAAAGTCCGACGCCCGCTAGCCTACCAGCGGCTTGGCCAGAACCGCCTGCGCTGGCCGGGCCTCGACCCAGCGCCGCACGCGCTCGGCGTCGCCAATGCGGCTGAGCTTGCCGGCCGAATCGAGGAACACGATGATGAGCTTGCGCCCGGCAATCTTGGTCTGCATTACCAGGCAGCGACCGGCTTCGGTGATATAGCCGGTTTTCTGCAGACCAATGTCCCACCGCGGATTCTTCACCAGGCCGTTGGTCGTATTGAACTGGACCGTGCGGTTACCCACTTCAACCTGGAAGCCGGGGGATGTGGTCAGTTCGCGCATGGCGGGCTCGCCGTAGGCAGAACCGACCAGCAAGGCCAGATCACTGGCGCTGGACTGATTGCGACTGGAAAGCCCAGTGGGTTCCACATAGTGCGTGGCATGCATGCCCAGCGCTTGAGCCTTGTTGTTCATGAGTCCGACGAACCCTTCCAGGCCCCCCGGGTAAGTCCGTCCCAGCGCGTGGGCGGCGCGGTTTTCGCTGGACATCAGGGCCAGATGCAACAACTCACCACGCGTCAGTGTGGTTCCCACCTTGAGGCGCGAGCGGCTGCCTTTTTCTGTGTCCACATCGTCTTGCGTGATGGTGATCTTTTCATCCATCGGCAACTTGGCCTGGGTCACAAGCAAACCGGTCATCAATTTTGTGAGGGATGCGATGGGCAGAACAGCTTCCTGGTTCTTGCCGTACAGCACTTCGTGTGTTTCCTGGTCAACCACCAAAGCCACGCTGGATTTCAGCACCAGCGGGTCCCGCGTGGCATGCAAACCAGCAGTTTCACCAAAGGACGGCTTTCCCGGAACGATCACACGCTTGGCCACCAGGCGTGCAGATTTGCTGCGAACCTTGGCCTTGACCACATGACTGCGGTGCTTCTTCACGCCTTGGCCGTTGACCTTGGCTTCGCCTGCAAAGGCCGCCGTGGAAGTCAGCAATACCGCCAGCAACGACGTTACGCAAAGCGCCTTGAGGGATGCCAGTCTCATGAAACGATTCACCAATTTATCTCCCTTCGGCCTCAGCCAGTGCGGGGAGTGTACACAGCCGAGAAAAACTCCGCAAGATCAATTACTTGCGGAGTTTTCTTAATGCGCGAATGAAGGCCAAAAAAGACTGCAAAAAGCGCCGCAAACTGGCCCCTGCAGCGCATTGATCGGGGTCTAGGGATCCTCTGCATAACTCCGAACGGAGTTGCGCGCCACAGGTTGGGATGCGATGCAAGGCGCGATTTCCAGCCAATAGCACCGCTATTGGCAAGAATTGCAACGCCGCAGCGCGCCCAATCCTGGGGATGCGCGGACCGTGATGGGTTGTGCAGAGGGTCCCTAGCCCTGGGCCGCGACCCGGTCGGCCTTGCTGTGCAACTTGTTCAGTGCACTCAGATAGGCCTTGGCCGACGCCACGACGATGTCCGGATCGGCACCGACGCCATTCACCACGCGGCCGCTGTTTTGCAATCGCACAGTGACCTCGCCCTGGCTCTCAGTGGAGCCGCTGATGGCATTCACCGAGTACAGCACCATTTCAGCTCCGCTCTTGACGTGGGCTTCGATCGCCTTGAGGGAGGCGTCCACCGGGCCGTTGCCGTCCGATTCCCCCTTGATCTCCTTGCCGTCCACAGTGAACACGATGGCCGCGTGCGGGCGTTCGCCAGTCTCGCTGTGCTGCGACAACGAGACAAAGCCATATTGCTCGTGTTCGTGGGTCACTGCTTCCTCGCTCACCAGCGCCAGGATATCCTCGTCAAAAATTTCGCTCTTGCGGTCGGCGAGTTCCTTGAACTTGGCAAATGCGGTGTTGATGTCGGCTTCGCTTTCCATCTGCACGCCGAGTTCAAGCAGGCGCTGCTTGAACGCGTTGCGGCCGCTGAGTTTGCCCAGCACAATTTTGTTGGCACTCCAGCCCACGTCCTCGGCGCGCATGATCTCGTAGGTGTCGCGCGCCTTGAGCACGCCGTCCTGGTGGATTCCCGAGGCATGGGCGAAGGCGTTGGCGCCCACCACCGCCTTGTTCGGCTGCACCACAAAACCCGTGGTCTGGCTCACCATGCGACTGGCCGCGACGATTTGCGACGCGTCAATGCCGAGTTCCAGGCCGAAATAGTCCTTGCGCGTCTTCAGCGCCATCACCACCTCTTCCAACGAGCAGTTGCCGGCGCGCTCGCCCAGGCCGTTGATGGTGCACTCGATCTGACGCGCGCCGCCAAGCTTGACGCCGGCCAGAGAATTGGCCACGGCCATCCCCAGATCGTTGTGGCAGTGCACCGACCAGATCGCCTTGTCACTGTTGGGGACGCGCTCGCGCAGGTTCTTGATGAAATTGCCGTACAACTCGGGAATGGCGTAACCCACCGTGTCCGGCACGTTGATGGTGGTGGCGCCCTCGGCAATCACCGCCTCAATGACACGGCACAGAAAATCCGGGTCGCTGCGGTAGCCGTCTTCCGGGCTGAATTCCACGTCCGACACCAGGTTGCGCGCAAAGCGCACGGCCAGCTTGGCCTGCTCGAACACCTGATCCGGCGTCATGCGAAGTTTCTTCTCCATGTGCAAGGCACTGGTGGCAATGAAGGTGTGAATGCGGCTGCTGTTGGCACCGGCGAGCGCTTCGGCGGCGCGCGCAATGTCGCGGTCGTTGGCACGTGACAGCGAGCAGATGGTGGCATCCTTGATGGCGCCGGCAATGGCCTTGACGGCTTCAAAATCGCCGTTCGAACTGGCGGCGAAACCGGCTTCAATCACGTCCACGCGCAGGCGCTCCAACTGGCGGGCGATGCGCAGCTTTTCGTCACGGGTCATGGAGGCACCGGGAGACTGCTCTCCGTCGCGCAAGGTGGTATCAAAAATAATCAGTTTGTCAGCCATGGGGTGCTCCAGTGAAAGGGGTGGACTTCGCAAGTTAAAAAGCAGGGGACAAAAGAAAAAGGCCCGTAGCAAATGCAGACGGGCCTTTGGAAAACAGTGATCGCTATGGCGCTACTGAACCTGCCCGTGATGGCTCGACAGTCGTAGTGCTAGGGAATTCAATTTCATGGCCAGACTGTAGCACAAGATTTTTTCGAATCCCGTCGGTGGCATCCCGTGTCGCTCAATGCAATCCCTTTTCATCCGGCTCATCGGTCGAGGTGCTGATCACGCTGGTGGGCATGCCCTTGGCTTTGCGCCAGCCGTAAATGGCGTAGCCACTGAAACCGTAGATCACAAAAATGCCAAACAGCACCTTGGGTGGGTCGATGTTGATGGCCGCAATGACCAGGGCGATCAGTACCAGCACGACAAAGGGAACACTCTTTTTCGAGACATCCTTGAAGCTATAAAAGGGCACGTTGGTGACCATGGTGAGACCCGAGTACAAGGCCAGAACGAACATCGGCCAGGCGACGTCCGGCCCCTGAATGTCGAGGTCGTTCATGGCATAGATGAAACTGGCCATCAGGGCCGCCGCTGCCGGGGACGGAAGACCCTGAAAGAAGCGCTTGTCCACCACACTGGTGTTGACGTTGAAGCGCGCCAGGCGCAGCGCGGCGCATGACACGTAGACAAATGCGGCAATCCAGCCCCAGCGTCCCAGCCCCTTGAGGGCCCAAATGTAGGAAATGAGCGCGGGTGCAGCGCCGAACGACACCATGTCGGACAGCGAATCCATCTGTTCGCCAAAGGCGCTTTGCGTGTTTGTCATGCGCGCCACCCGGCCGTCCAGGCTGTCCAGCACCATGGCGCAGGCAATGCCCCATGCCGCGAGATCGAAACGCCCATTGATGGCCATGACGATGGCGTAAAAACCACCAAACAGCGCCGCCAGGGTGAACAGGTTGGGCAGCACGTACAGTCCCTTGCGCCGCTTCGACAGCGCTGCGTGTTCATCGGCCTTGGCGCCGGGGTTGTCGTCTTCGTTCATGGATCAGGGATAGGCAGTGGGCAAGCGACAAGTGTAGGGCGAAAAGAAAAGGGCCACCGAAGTGGCCCTGGTTATGGGAGTCTGACCCCCATGCCATCAGTTCTTGGTCTGATCAACCAGCTTATTCTTCTTGATCCAGGGCATCATGGCGCGCAGCTTTTCGCCAACCTGTTCGATCTGGTGTTCCGAAGTCAGGCGACGGCGGCTCAGCAGCGTGGGGGCGCCAGCCTGGTTTTCCAGGATGAAGCTCTTGGCGTATTCGCCGGTCTGAATGTCGGTCAAGCACTGACGCATCGCGTCCTTGGTGGCCGAAGTGACGATCTTCGGGCCGGTCACGTACTCGCCGTATTCGGCATTGTTCGAGATCGAGTAGTTCATGTTGGCGATGCCGCCTTCATAAATCATGTCGACGATCAGCTTGAGTTCATGCAGGCACTCGAAATAGGCCATTTCCGGGGCATAGCCACCTTCGACCAGGGTCTCGAAACCGGCCTTGATCAGTTCCACCGTACCGCCGCACAACACGGCCTGTTCACCGAACAGGTCGGTCTCGGTCTCTTCGCGGAAGTTGGTCTCAATGATGCCGGCCTTGCCGCCACCGTTGGCCATGGAATAGCTCAGCGCCAGGTCCTTGGACTTGCCGCTGCAGTCCTGGTGCACCGCGATCAGGTGCGGCACACCGCCACCCTGGGCATAGGTGCCGCGCACCGTGTGGCCCGGCGCCTTGGGCGCGACCATCCACACGTCCAGATCGGCGCGGGGTGTCACCAGACCATAGTGCACGTTGAAGCCATGGGCAAACACCAGGGACGCGCCCTGCTTGATGTTGGGTTCGACTTCGGCCTTGTAGACGGCGCCGATCTGCTCATCCGGCAACAGGATCATGACCACATCGGCCATCTTCACTGCGGCGCCAACTTCAGCGACCTGCAGTCCGGCCTTCTCCACTTTCGACCAGGACGCGCCACCCTTGCGCAGTCCCACGACCACCTTGACGCCGGAGTCGTTCAGGTTCTGCGCATGGGCATGTCCCTGGCTGCCGTAGCCGATGATGGCAACGGTCTTGCCCTTGATCAGGCTCAGATCACAATCTTTATCGTAAAAAACTTTCATTCTTATCTCCGAATCAGGTATTGGCGAAAACGCACGACGACAGGCTCAAGACGAACACACAAGGCGATTCGCCAAAAAATGTCCGCTTGCGTTGAGCCTGTCAAAACGCGCGCGCGGACGGGGAAAAATCAGACGCGCAAAATCCGCTCACCGCGGCCGATGCCACTGGAGCCGGTGCGCACCGTTTCCAGGATGGCACCGCCCTCGAGCGCTTGCAGGAAGGCATCGTTCTTGGACTGGTCGCCGGTCAACTCGATGGTGTAGGTCTTTTCCGTCACGTCGATGATGCGTCCCCGGAAGATGTCGGCCATGCGCTTCATTTCCTCGCGCTCCTTGCCGATCGCCCGCACCTTGACCATCATCAGTTCACGTTCGGTGTAAGCGCCTTCGGTCAGGTCCACGACCTTGACCACTTCGATCAAGCGATTCAGGTGCTTGGTGATCTGTTCGATCACATCGTCCGAACCCGTGGTCTGTATCGTCATGCGCGACAGGCTCGGATCTTCCGTGGGCGCGACGGTCAGAGACTCGATGTTGTAACCCCGGGCCGAGAACAGACCCACCACCCTCGACAAGGCACCGGGCTCGTTTTCCAGCAAGACAGCAATGATGTGTTTCATGTCAGAGGTCCTCCGAGCCAAGCAGCATTTCGTTGATACCCATACCCGCCTTCACCATCGGAAAGACGTTCTCGGTGGGGTCGGTTCGGAAGTCCATGAACACCGTTCGGTCCTTGAGCTTGCGCGCCTCGCGCAGCGCGCCTTCGACGTCTTCCGGTCGCTCGATCAGCAGACCGACATGGCCATAGGCCTCGGCCAGTTTGACGAAATTCGGCAGTGCATCCATGTAGCTGTGGCTGTAACGGCCCGAGTATTCAATTTCCTGCCACTGGCGCACCATGCCCAGGTAGCGGTTGTTCAAGGCCACGATCTTGATCGGCGTGTTGTACTGCAAACAGGTGGACAGTTCCTGGATGCACATCTGCACCGAGCCCTCGCCCGTGATGCAGAACACCTCGCTCTCAGGCTTGGCCAGCTTGATGCCCATGGCGTAGGGAATGCCCACGCCCATGGTGCCCAGGCCACCCGAATTGATCCAGCGCCTCGGTTCATCAAAACGGTAATACTGCGCGGCCCACATCTGGTGTTGTCCCACGTCGGAAGTGATGTAGACGTCGTCGTCCTTGGTCATGTTCCACAGCGTTTCCACGACATGCTGCGGCTTGATCACATCGCCCTTGCCATGGTCGTACTTGAGACAGTCGCGCTTGCGCCAGACTTCAATGGTTTCCCACCACGCGCTCAACGCCCCGGCGTCGGGTTTGACCGTACCCTCACGGATCATGGAAATCATTTCTGTCAGCACGTCCTTCACGTCGCCGACGATCGGCACGTCCACCCTGACGCGCTTGGAGATGCTCGAAGGGTCAATGTCGATGTGAATGATCTTGCGTTCGTTTTGCGCAAAATGCTTGGGGTTGCCGATCACGCGATCATCAAAACGCGCGCCCACAGCCAACAGCACATCGCAGTTCTGCATGGCATTGTTCGCCTCCAGAGTGCCGTGCATGCCCAGCATGCCCAGGAACTTGCGGTCGCTCGCCGGATAGGCGCCCAGCCCCATCAAGGTGTTGGTGCAGGGGTAACCCAGCATGTCGACCAGGGTGCGCAACTCGGCCGTGGCATTGCTCAACAGCACGCCGCCGCCGGTGTAGATAAAGGGACGCTTGGCCGCCAGCAGCAACTGCAAGGCCTTGCGGATCTGTCCGCCGTGGCCCTTGCGCACCGGGTTGTAGGAGCGCATTTCCACCGTTTCCGGATAACCAGCGTACGGGGCCTTCTTGAAGGAAACGTCTTTCGGGATGTCCACCAGCACCGGGCCGGGGCGACCGCTGCGCGCAATGTGAAATGCCTTCTTCAGGGTTTCAGCCAGGTCGCGTACGTCCTTCACCAGGAAGTTGTGCTTCACAACGGGACGGGTGATGCCCACCGCGTCGCACTCCTGGAAGGCGTCCTGTCCGATGGCGTGCGTAGACACCTGCCCGGAGATGATCACCATGGGGATGCTGTCCATGTAGGCCGTGGCAATGCCGGTCACGGCATTCGTCACACCGGGGCCCGATGTCACCAGCGCAACCCCCACATCGCCCGTGGCGCGGGCATAGCCGTCGGCCGCGTGCACCGCCGCTTGCTCATGGCGCACCAGTACGTGCTGCATGGTGTCCTGCTTGTACAGGGCGTCGTAGATGTACAGCACGGCGCCACCGGGATAGCCCCAGATGTACTTCACGCCCTCGGCCTGAAGGGCTTTGACGAGGATCTCGGAACCCATCAGGTCCTGCGTGACCTTGGCTGCGCCATGCGCCGCGCCAGGCGTTGCTGTACTTTGAGTTTTTGTAATTTCCATGATGAACCTTTGTGAATTTCGCTAATGAAAAACCTTGGGTGCCCCTTCACCAAGCTCTTGTGGAGCGGTGGCGGGACTTGAGGCCAAAACCATAAGCGGATTAGTTGAACCGCCGAGCAGTGACCCTTTTGCCTTTTTTGACTTGCAGCGCGCATTATCGCATTGCGCCGCAGCATTTTTTCCCGGCCGCCGAAACAACTCGCCGCGCCAGTGCGCCAGATCACAAGGGGTCCCACGCTGCGATGCGATAATTTGCCCCTGCCATGCACCTGCTGGCCACCAGCTGTGGCACATTGGGAACTTCATTTAACCGGACGCCTCCTCCTTGGCCACAGAACAAGAGCTATCGGACTTCCTCAAGGGCGTGGAAAAGCGCGCCTTCAAACGCTCTGTCTACCATGTCAGGAACGAGGAGTCGGCACTGGACATCGTGCAGGAAAGCATGATGAAGCTGGCCGAGCATTACGGCGACAAGCCGGCGGCGGAACTGCCGATGCTGTTCCAGCGTATCCTGTCGAACTGCACCTTGGACTGGTTTCGACGGCAAAAAACGCGCAATGCGCTGTTTTCCAATTTCAGCGACTACGGATCGTCCGGTGATGGAGAAGATTTTGATGTTCTGGAAACTTTGGAGGTGGACAACGACTCGGAAGGAACGGAAAGCGCCGAAGACACCACCAGTCGGGCGCAGGTTCTGCGCGAAATAGAAATTGAGTTGCAACAGTTGTCGCCACGTCAACGGGAAGCCTTCCTCATGCGTTACTGGGAGGAGATGGACGTCGCCGAGACCGCCGCAGCCATGGGTTGTTCGGAGGGCAGCGTCAAGGTGCACTGCTTCCGGGCCACACAAGCATTGAGCGCGGCGCTCAAAGTCAAGGGAATAAAACTATGAACGACTCGGTCCACCGCCACGCAGAGAATCTGCAAAACCAGTATGGCCTGAAGGTAGCCGCGCGCCTGTCGGGCGCTACGGCCGACCTGCCTTACGATATTTCCGAGCGGCTGCGTGCAGCGCGCGTGCAGGCGCTGGCGCATCGCAAAATTGTGGTGACACGCACGGCGCCGGTGGTGCTGGCCTCTGGCGGAGCGGCCACCCTGAGCTTCGGCGATGAAGGATTGAACTGGTGGAGCCGGCTGATTTCGGCCGTTCCGCTGGTGATACTGGCCATGGGCTTGGTCAGCATTGACGTGGTGCAATCCCAGTACCGTGCCGACGAAGTGGCGGAAATCGACTCGGCACTGCTGACCGATGACTTGCCACCGTCCGCTTACGTGGATCCCGGTTTCGCCCACTTCCTCAAGGGTGGTGAGGACCAGGGCCGATAGACCGGCCATGTCCTGATTTCCCTGCATGCGCACAGTTTCCACCCTCCTCTTGCACCGATTCGGCGGGTCTCTGGGCGCGCTGCTGCTGGTTGGCGCTTTGCTGCTTGCCTTCCCGCAAGCCGCCCGCTGTGGCGCGGCGTCAGGACCTCATGGCACACCAAAAACGGCAGCGTCTGAACCCATTGCCCCCCCAAAGTCTGAAGCAACCCGGCCGCTTTGGTCGGACCTGACGCCGGCGCAGCAAGTGGCGCTCAAACCGCTGCTCGCCAACTGGAACAGCTTGAGTGAATCACGCAAGCGCAAATGGCTGGCCTTGTCAAAGAATTTTGAGCAGTTACCCGTGGCAGAGCAGGCCAAACTGCAAAGCCGGATGACCGAGTGGGTGGCGCTCAGTGTCCAGCAAAGAAACCAGGCTCGCCTCAACTTTGCCAAGGCGAAGGACATCCCTGCGACTGAAAAACAGGCCAAGTGGCAGGCCTACCAGGCGCTCAGTCCCGAGGAAAAAAACAAACTCGCGGTCAAGGCAGCAACCCCGCCCAAAGGTGCAGCGCCGGCGGTCAAGCCTGTTCCTCCGCAGCATCTCACCGTGGTGCCCACCTCTTCACAGTCCGTCAAACCTGGGCAGAAAATATCGACGGCATCGAACAAGATCGATCAAAAGACGCTGCTACCGCGTCCTGAAGTCCATGTCGCTCCTGCGGCTTCGGCACCACTGCCAGCGCCAGCACCGATTTCGCCTGTCCCTGCACCGTCCAATTGATCGCTTGGTCCACTCGGGCCGCTGATCGCATCGCCATGCCCGCATCCCCGACGATTCATAGCGAGTCACTCCAGGCGCCCAGTTTGCGCAGGCGCCTCGCTTGCCTGCTGTACGAAGGCATGTTGATGTTTGGCGTGGTGTTCGTGGCCTCTTACCTGTTCGGCACACTCAGCCAGACCCGACACGCCCCGGACAACCGCAACGCGCTGCAAGCCTTCCTGTTCGTCGTCTTCGGCATCTATTTCACCTGGTTCTGGTCCAAAGGGCAGACGCTGGCCATGAAAACCTGGCACATCCGGGTGGTGGACCGTCACGGCGCCACGCTCACCCAGTCGCGCGCCCTGGCCCGCTATCTGCTGAGTTGGTTGTGGTTCCTGCCGCCACTGGCGGTGATTGGCCCTTTTCACCTGTCAGGGCCCGAATCAGCGGTGATCGTGTCGGGCTGGATGGCGGTCTGGGCGGTCCTCAGCCGGTTTCACCCTTTGCGCCAGTACTGGCACGACGCGTTGGTGGGAACGCGACTGATCTCCACGCAGCCGGTCAAGCCCTGAAGCTGTCATTTACTTCGGTGACAATGGCTTATGACCATGCCCTCATCAAGCCCACTGGCCGCAAATCCTGTCAATCCGCAAAAAGCCCGTACCGGTTTAAGCCGCGTGTGGCACGCCGGTGGCTACTCGCTGCAAGGCTTGCGCGCCGGCTGGGACGAAACCGCCTTTCGCCAGGAGGCCGTGGCGGCGGTCTTCCTGCTTCCTCTTTCGTTCTGGGTGGGTCGAACCTGGGTGGAAACCGCTTTACTGGCCGGTTCCATGCTGCTGGTGATGATTGTTGAACTGCTCAATACAGGGCTGGAAGCGGCCATCGACCGCATCGGCCCCGAGTGGCATGACTTGTCCAAACGCGCCAAGGACATGGGCAGCGCCGCCGTGCTGTTGAGCTTGATTTTTTGCGCCGGCACCTGGGCTGCGGCATTGATGCAGAGGTACTTGGCATGAACCCGAACTTCTCACTGTGCGTCTACTGCGGTTCACGCCCCGGCAGCCAGCCCGCATATGCCCAAGCGGCACAGGCCGTCGGCGAATGGATAGGCAGGCATGGCGGTCAACTGGTATACGGAGGCGGCAAAGGCGGCCTGATGGGCATCGTGGCCAGCGCCACGCTGAGCGCGGGCGGGCGGGTCGTGGGAATCATCCCGCAAGCGCTGGTTGACGCCGAAGCCGCGAACCACGATTGCACCGAGCTGCATATCGTTGACACCATGCACGAACGCAAACGCATGATGGCCGAGCGCGCCGACGCCTTCATCGCGCTGCCCGGTGGCATCGGCACGTTCGAGGAGTTGTTTGAAGTCTGGACCTGGCGCCAACTCGGCTACCACGACAAGCCGATCGGCCTGCTCAATGTCGACCACTACTACGACCGCCTGCTGGAATTCCTGGAATCCACGGTGCAACAGCAATTCCTGGGCGACTGGCAAATGAAGCTGATCCGCACCGGAACCGATGCTCTGCAGCTCTTGCCGGAACTGGTGCAGGCGGCGGGTCTGAGCGCTGCGCCCCGACTGGCCGACATCTGAAGCAATAAGGCAGACCTTGCGGCCTGCGTTCGGTCAGACGGCTGCGTCGTCGAGTTCACCGGTGCGGATGCGCACCACGCGCTCCACCGCCGTGATGAAAATCTTTCCGTCGCCGATCTTGCCCGTGTGCGCCGCTTTGACGATGGCGTCCACGCAGCGCTCGACATCAACCGATTTGACGACCACCTCGACCTTCACTTTGGGCAAAAAGTCCACCACATATTCCGCGCCACGGTACAGCTCGGTGTGCCCCTTTTGCCGGCCAAAGCCCTTGACCTCGGTCACCGTCAAACCGGATACGCCACATTCGGCCAGCGCTTCACGCACTTCTTCGAGCTTGAAAGGTTTGATGACGGCGGTGATTTGCTTCATGACGGGTCCTTTGGGTGAATGTGATCGAAGCGCGCGCTTCAATCCTTGAACTTGCTGGTTATAGGATAACGCCAATCCTTGCCGAAGCTGCGGTGCGTGACGCGAATTCCCACCGGCGACTGGCGCCTTTTGTACTCATTGACCCGCAGCAGGTGCGTGACGCGCTGCACCACGGCTGCGTCAAAACCGGCCGCGATGATCTCCTGCGTGCTCTGGTCGTCCTCCATGTAGCGCTGCAGGATCGCGTCCAGCACCTCGTATGGAGGCAGGCTGTCCTGGTCTTTTTGATCCGGGCGCAACTCGGCACTGGGGGGCCGGGTGATGATGCGTTCCGGGATGGGGCTTGCACCCGTAGCGTAGGGGTCATGGGCATTGCGCCATGCTGCAAGCTTGAACACCGTGGTCTTCACCAGGTCCTTGATCACGGCAAAGCCTCCCGCCATGTCGCCATACAAGGTGCAGTAGCCTGTGGCCAATTCGCTCTTGTTGCCGGTGGTGAGCACAATGCTGCCGAACTTGTTGGACAAGGCCATCAACAAGGTGCCGCGTACGCGCGCCTGGATATTCTCTTCGGTCGTATCCTGTGCCCGACCCGCAAACTCGGCCGCCAGCGACGCCTGAAAAGCCGTGAATTCCGGCACGATGGAGATTTCGTCATAGCGCACACTCAGGCGCTGCGCCATCTCGCGCGCATCGATCCAGGAAATATCGGCGGTGTAGGGCGAGGGCATCATCACCGTACGGACCCGGTCCGGGCCCAGCGCGTCGACCGCGATGGCCAGCACCAGCGCGGAGTCGATGCCACCGGACAGTCCCAGCAGGACACCGGGAAAGCCGTTCTTTCCGACGTAGTCGCGTACGCCCAGCACCAAAGCGTCCCACAGGTCGGCCTCGTCCGTGCGATCCTGCGCTGGGGTCTGCCCGGGCACGACCAGGGCCAGGCCACTGCCCTCGGGCCGGCATTCAAGCAGCAGCAACTCTTCGCGAAAGCTTGGCGCACGCGCCGTCATTGCACCCTGGGCGTCCACGGCAAAAGAAGCGCCGTCAAACACCACCTCGTCCTGCCCGCCCACCAAATGGGCATAGAGAAGCGGCAGCGACACCGTGCGAGCGCGCTCAGCCATGCGCTGCACCCGTTCGCCTCCTTTGCCGACATGAAACGGCGAGGCATTGATCACCGCCAGCAGTTCCGCGCCGGCCTCCTTGGCCAGACGCGCCGGCTCCTCGTACCAGGCATCCTCACAAATCAGCAGCCCCACCTTCACGCCCGCGACATCGATGACACAACTGCCCTGCCCCGGCGTGAAATAGCGCCGCTCATCAAACACCTGGTAGTTCGGCAGTTCACGCTTGGCATACTGCGCCAGCACCTGTCCCTCGCGCAGCACGGTGGCTGCGTTGTACAGGCTGGGCACCGCCACAGAACGTGTGCGCAGCGCGTCGCCGCCGGGAACACTCAAGGGCCGCCCGACGACCACCGTCATCCCATTTAACCCGGCGAGTTCACTGGCCACTGTTTTCACGGCATCATCACAGGCCGCGATGAAGGAGGGGCGCAGGAACAGGTCTTCTGCGGCATAGCCGCAAATCGCCAATTCGGGCGTCAGCAACAAGCGCGCCCCTTGCGCATAGCTGGCACGCGCCGCGTGGATGATTTTTCCAGCATTGCCGACCAAATCGCCCACCACGAAATTGAGCTGAGCGACACAAATT
Organism: uncultured beta proteobacterium; assembly: GCA_903830985.1. Lineage (GTDB taxonomy): Bacteria > Pseudomonadota > Gammaproteobacteria > Burkholderiales > Burkholderiaceae_C > CAIKVZ01. The sequence continues at coordinate 2,318 of CAIKVZ010000200.1, read as the reverse complement.
TTGAGAGTCATGGATACACAAATAAAGGTGAGTGAGCAGCCCCCAAACCGACAGGAACGAGGTGCTTCGTGAGTGTCGCTGATTATGTCATTCGGGTGCTGGATTCACCGCTCGATGTCCATTGTGACGACTGGAATGCACTGCTGGGTGCCCAGGCTCAGGCCAGCCCCTTCCTGCGCCACGAGTATCTGGCGGCGCTGCACCGCAGTGGCTGTGCCAGCCCCAGGACCGGCTGGACGCCGCGCTTCTTCACACTTTGGGAAGAGCCGGCTGATGGCGCACCAGCCCGGCTGCGCGCCGCTTGTGCACTCTACCTCAAGACCCACTCCCACGGAGAGTATGTGTTTGACTGGGCCTGGGCCAAGGCCTACGCCGAGCATGGCCTGGCCTACTATCCCAAGGCGCTGGTCGCGGTGCCCTTCACGCCCGTGCCGGGGGCCAAACTGCTGGCGGTGGACGCCGCGGCCCGCGCCGCCCTGTTGCAGACGCTGCTGCAGTGGTGCGAGGAGCGGTCGCTGTCATCGCTGCACCTGCTGTTTCTTTCCGACGATGATGCAGCGGCCTGCACCCAAGCCGGGCTCATGCTGCGCCATGGCGTGCAGTTCCACTGGAAGAATCACGGTTTTCGCGACTTCGACGATTTCCTGAATTCGCTGAACCAGGAGAAACGCAAGAAGATCCGCCAGGAGCGGCGCAAGGTGATTGACGCCGGCGTGACCATGCGCTGGGCGCGGGGTGCGGACATCACCGCGCAGCAATGGGACTTTTTCTACCGCTGCTACGAGCGCACCTACCTGGAACATGGCAACGCCCCCTATCTGAGCCGTGGTTTCTTCCAGACCATGGCCGACACCATGGCACCGAACTGGCTGCTGTTTGTGGCAGAGCGTGGCGGCGAGCCCATCGCTTGCAGCCTGATTGGACTGTCCGACGCAGTGAGCGACGCCAACGGCGCGCTGGCCGGCTCAGAAGTGGCCTACGGCCGCTACTGGGGCGCGCTGCAACGCGTCGATTGCCTGCACTTCGAACTGTGCTACTACCAGCCACTGCAATGGTGCATCGCCAACGGGGTGCAAGGCTTCGAGGGCGGCGCCCAGGGAGAGCACAAGATGGCCCGTGCCCTGCTACCGGTCAGGACCAGCAGCGCGCACTGGCTGGCGCACCCGGCCTTCGCCGATGCGGTGCAGCGCTTTCTGGAGCGCGAAGGACAAGGCATGGACGACTACCTGCAGGATCTGGAGCAGCGCAGTCCGATGCGCAAACTGACTTGATTTGCGCGCACCGATGCAGGCAGGCGCTAAGCTTCGGCATCAGGAGCGACAAACCCATGAACACCTTGAGCGGCCTGGACGCCAGTTTTCTCTACCTCGAATGCCCCGAGATGCCCATGCACGTGGGTTCGCTGCATCTGTACGAGTTGCCCAAGGGCTTTCGCGGCAGCTTTCACAAACTCGTCCAGCAACATGTGGCCCAGCGCCTGCACTTGGTACCGTTGTTTCACCGCAAGCTGGCCAACATGCCGCTGAACCTGGGCCACCCCTCCTGGGTGGAAGCCGGCGCGGTGGACCTGGATTTTCACGTGCGCAAGGAGCCCGGGAGCCAGTTGAGCCTGCGCCAGGTGGAAGCTGCCTGCGCGCGCCTGCACGCAGCCCTGATGGAGCGCGATCGACCGTTGTGGGAGTTTCATATTTTTGACAGCGTGGCTGCCCCCAAGGGCAAACGCTACGGGGCGTTTTATTCGAAAATTCACCACGCTGCGCTCGACGGCAAAGCTGGCACCTTGCTGGCCAACGCACTGCTCGACGTCAGCGCCACGCCCCGTGTGGTCGAGGCACTGCCAACAAAACGCCGCGCCACCAGGGAACCCCCAGTGAGCGCCCTGCTGGCCAAGGTCTTGACCGATTCGCTGTCCCAGTACGCACGACTGCTGCGCGCCTTGCCGGGTGCGGCCAGTGCCGTGGGTAACACCGTGGTGCAGCGTGTGCGCCAATCGCGCCAGGAGTCGGAAGAGCCTTCGAAAGTCAAGAGCCCGGCGCCCGGCTTGCTGGCACCCCTGACCCGCTTTAATGCCGCGGTCACACCGCAACGCAGCGTCGCCACCGCCAGCCTGCCCTTTGCGCCCTGCCGGAATATGGCCAAGGCGCAGGGGATTTCCTTTAACGACCTGTTGCTGTGGCTGTGTTCCACCGCCCTGCGCCACTTTCTGGCACGCCATGACAGCATCCCCAGAAGCTCGCTGATTGCGGCCATGCCCGTGAGCTTGCGCGAGGACCAGAACCAGGAGCTCAACACCCAGGCCTCGATGACCTTGGTGCAGT
>CAIKVZ010000199.1 GCA_903830985.1 uncultured beta proteobacterium | reverse complement strand
GGCAGCACCGTCAAGCTCGGCATCATGGACGAGGAGCGCCGCACCAGCGTGAACCTGAAGGCCTGCATCGCTGCCGCCTCCAGCCGCGTGGCCTTCATCAACACCGGCTTCCTGGACCGCACGGGCGACGAGATGCACAGCTGCATGCAGGGCGGCGCAGTGATGCGCAAGGGCGACATGAAGAGCAGCGCCTGGATCCAGGCCTACGAGAAGAACAACGTGCTGGTCGGGCTCGACTGCGGCCTGCGCGGCAAGGCGCAAATCGGCAAGGGCATGTGGGCCATGCCGGACCTGATGAAGGCCATGCTGGAACAGAAGATTGGCCACCCCCGCGCCGGTGCCAACACCGCCTGGGTGCCCAGCCCGACGGGCGCGACGCTGCACGCCCTGCACTACCACCAGGTGAAGGTGGCGCAGGTGCAAAAGGACATGGAGCAGGCGCAAGCCTTCATCGCCCCGCAGGAACAGCGCGACGCCATCCTGAACGACCTGCTGCAGGTGCCGGTGGTGAAGAAGATCAGCTGGAGCGAGGCCGAGCGCCAGCAGGAAATCGACAACAACGCCCAGGGCATTCTGGGCTATGTGGTGCGCTGGGTGGACCAGGGCGTGGGCTGCTCCAAGGTGCCCGACATCCACAACGTGGGACTCATGGAAGACCGCGCCACGCTGCGCATCTCCAGCCAGCACATCGCCAACTGGCTGCTGCACGGCGTGGTGACCAAGCCCCAGGTGCGCGCCACGCTCAAGCGCATGGCCAAGGTGGTGGACAAGCAGAACGCGGGCGACGCGCTGTACCAGCCCATGGCCGGAAACTTCGACACCAGCATGGCGTTCCAGGCGGCCTGCGATCTGGTGTTCAAGGGCCTGGTGCAGCCCAGCGGCTACACCGAGCCGCTGCTGCACGCCTGGCGGCTGAAGGTGAAGGCGGCGGCAGCGCAAACTGCCTGAGCCCTGCCAGCAAATCGCAACCAGGAGCCAGCTTGACCACACCGACCCCTCCCACCGGACTTGAACTGCGTTCCTGCGTCAAGTCCAGCGCTGAACTCGAACTTTCGCTGGTCGATGTGGCCGTGCCCCGGCCCGGTCCCGACGCGGTCGTGGTGCGCATCGAGGCCACGCCGATCAACCCGTCCGACATCGGTCTGCTGTTCGGCGCGGCCGACATGGGAACGGCCAAGGTGTCGGGCACGGCCACGCACCCGGTGCTGACTGCCAGCATTCCAGAGCGCTTCATGCCCGCCATGGCGGGTCGTCTCGACCAGTCCATGGCCGTGGGCAACGAAGGCGCGGGCGTGGTGGTCGATGCCGGTTCGTCCGAGGCCGCGCAACGGCTGCTGGGCAAGACCGTGGCGCTGCTCGGCGGCGCCATGTACACCCAGTACCGCTGCATCCCGGTGGCGCAATGCCTGGAACTCCCCGCCGGCAGCACGCCGGCGCAAGGAGCCTCCTGCTTTGTGAATCCGCTGACGGCGCTGGGCATGGTCGAGACCATGAAGCGCGAAGGTCACAAGGCGCTGGTGCACACGGCGGCGGCGTCCAATCTGGGCCAGATGCTGAACCGCATCTGCCTGCAAGACGGCATCGCCCTGGTGAACATCGTGCGCAAGGACGAGCAGGAAGCACTGCTCAGATCGCAGGGTGCGGTCCACGTCTGCAACGCCACTGCAACCAGCTTCGTTGCAGACCTGACGCAGGCGCTGGTGGAAACAGGCGCGACCCTCGCCTTCGACGCCACGGGCGGCGGCAAGCTGGCCGGCCAGATCCTGGGCTGCATGGAAGCTGCGCTGAACCAGAACGCCAAAGAATACAGCCGCTACGGATCGACCACGCACAAGCAGGTCTACCTCTATGGCGGACTCGACACCCGGCCCAGCGAATTCAACCGCAACTTCGGCATGGCCTGGGGCATGGGCGGCTGGTTGCTGTTTCCCTTCCTGCAAAAGATCGGCGCCGAGGCCACGCAGGCGCTGAAAGACCGCGTGGCGCGCGAACTCACCACCACCTTTGCCAGCCACTACTCGCGGGAAATTTCCCTGGCGCAGGCCCTGCAACTCGCAACCATCGCCGACTACGGCCAGCGCGCCACGGGAGTCAAGTACCTGATCAACCCGAGCTTGTCGATCAAGGGCTGAAATCAGCCGCGCGCCAGGTGCTGGCTGAAGAAGGCCAGCGTACGCGCCCAGGCCAGGTCGGCGCATTCCGCGTCATAGACCTCGGGCCGGGTCTTGTTGAAGAAGGCGTGATCCGCCACATAGCGGTGAATGTCGGGCTTCGCGCCGGCACCCAACATGGCCTGCTCCAGGGCATCGACTGCGACCGGCGTGCACCAGTCGTCGCGGCTGGCGAAGTGGCCCTGAAACGGGATGCCGATCTTCGCCGGGTCGGCGAATGCTGCGGGCGGAATGCCATAAAAACACACGGCAGCCGACAAACCCGGCACATGCACGGCCGAGGCCACGGTCAGGGCCCCGCCCATGCAAAAACCGGTGACGCCCACCTTGCTGCAGCGCGCGCTCAGGAACTGCACGGCGCCGGCGATGTCCTGGTGCGTGGCATCCGGAAAATCCAGGCCCGTCATCAAGTGGCTGGCTTCATCCGGATTGGCCGCAATGCGGCCGCGGTACAGGTCCGGCGCCAGGGCCGAAAAACCGACGGCGGCAAAGCGGTCGGCGATGCTGCTGATGTGCTCGTTCAGGCCCCACCACTCCTGAATCACGACCACGCCGGGGCGCCCTGCGCCCGCATCTGCGAAATAGCCTTTGGTGGCGGCGCCGTCGGGGCGTGTGAACTCGAGAATCTGACCCATGCTGATCTCCTGGTTAAGTGCTGGGCGCACTGTACTACCCCTCGCGCGGTCCCGTGTGTTCGCGGGTATTTTTGCTTTGCTTGACCTCGCGCAGGGCGAATTCGCCGCCGCTGCGTTCAAAATGGCGGCATGCGCGCTGCGCCCTTGGCAGCGTCTGGTCAGACGATCGAAACCCCTGCAGCAGAAAGCCCTTATGCCCGCCCATGTTGACCGCCGAACCAGCGACAAGCACCTGCAAGTCCACCAATTGGTGCGCCGCACCGTCGCCTTGGTACTCGCCGGCGGCCGGGGCTCGCGCCTGAAGCAGCTGACCGACCAGCGCGCCAAGCCGGCCGTGTACTTCGGCGGCAAGTTCCGCATCATCGACTTCGCCCTGTCCAACTGCCTGAACTCAGGCATACGCCGCATGGCCGTGGTGACGCAGTACAAGTCGCATTCGCTCATGCGCCACATGCAGCGCGGCTGGAGTTTCCTGCGCTCCGAACTCAACGAGATGGTCGATCTGCTGCCGGCCCAACAGCGCGCCGGCGAGGAGCACTGGTACCGCGGCACGGCCGACGCGATTTTCCAGAACATGGACATCATCCGCTCCAGCAAACCCGAGTACATCGTCATCCTGGCCGGGGACCACATCTACAAGATGGACTACTCGATCATGATCTCGGATCATGTGGAAAACGGCGCTGGATGCACCGTGGGCTGCCTCGAGGTGCCGCGCAAGGAGGCCCGCGAATTCGGCGTCATGGCCGTCGATGCGGACCGGAAAATAACGGAGTTCCTGGAAAAACCCGCTGACCCGCCACCCATGCCCGGCAAAACCGACGTGTCCTTGGCCAGCATGGGGATCTACGTGTTCGACGCCGAGTACCTGTACCAACTGCTGGACGAGGATCTGGCGAATCCGGCCTCCAGCCACGACTTTGGCAAGGACGTGATCCCGCGCTGCGTGCGCGAGGGGCGCGCCCTGGCCCACCCCTTTGACATGAGCTGCGTGTCGCGGGTGAAGACCAAGCGGCCCTATTGGCGCGACGTGGGAACCATAGACGCGTTCTGGGCCGCAAACCTGGATCTGGCGTCGACCTCGCCCGAGCTCGACATCTACGACACGGATTGGCCGATCTGGACCTACCAGCGCCAGCTGCCG
>CAIKVZ010000198.1 GCA_903830985.1 uncultured beta proteobacterium | reverse complement strand
GTCGACTGGGCCTACCGTCAGGAGACTTCCGGGGCACTGACGCGCGCCCAGGCGCAGGCTCTGGCACTCCAGCAGGTGAACGACGCGCGCTATTCGGGCAAGGAATATTTCTGGATCAACGACATGGATGTGCGCCTGCTCACGCACCCGTTCCGACCCGACCTGATGGGCAAGGACGTCAGCACGGTCAAGGATCCCGACGGCAATGCCGTGTTCGTGCGTTTTGTCGATACCGTGCGCAAGGAAGGATCAGGCTATCTGAGCTATCTGTGGCCCAAACCGGGCCAGGAACAACCGGTGGAAAAAGTGTCCTATGTGTCGGGCTTCAAACCCTGGGGCTGGGTCATCGGTTCCGGCCTGTACATGGACGACCTGCGCAGCGCCTTCATGGCCAGCATGGGCAAGGCTGCGGCCGCCATCGTCCTGGCCATGGCGCTGGGCGCGGCGCTGGCCATCGCCATCACGCGCAGCATCACCGGCCCGCTGGACCGCGCTGTGGCCGTGGCCAGGGCTGTGGCCCGCGGCAGGCTGGACAACGATGTCGCAACCAACGCCAGCGACGAAACCGGCCAGCTGTTGCGCTCCATGGGCGAGATGCAGACCGCGCTGACCGACTTCGAGGCTGCGCAGCAGGAGATGGCGCAGCAGCACGCACTCGGCATGCTGGATCACATGATGCCGGTGCAGACCATGCAAGGCGCTTTCGGTTCCATGGGCCAGTCGATCAACGAGTTGGTGCAATCCCACATCGCCGTCAAGATGAAGGTGGTGGACGTGGTGACGGGCTACTCCGAAGGCCGGCTCGACGTCGCCATGGAGCGACTGCCGGGCCAAAAGGCGCGCATCAGCGAGGCCATCGACAAGGTGCAGCGTTCACTGCAGGAAGCAGCCCTGGCAGCGCGCTACAACGCCCGCGTCAAGGCGGCGCTGGACGGCGTCAGCCTGCCGGTGCGCATCGCTGCGGACGACGGCACCATCATCTACATCAACCACGCCCTGGAGGCAACGCTGCACAAATACCGTGACGGCTTCAGCCGGCAGATTCCCGGCTTCGATCCGGACAAGGTGGTCAACGGCAGCATCGGCATGTTCTACGCGGACCCCCAGGCCGCGCTGGGGCGTCTGCGCGGACTCAGCAGCCTGACCCGGTCCCGACTGGAACTGGGTGGGCGCATGTACGACCTCACGACCAACCCGGTACTGCTGGCTACGGGGGAACGTCTGGGCACGGTGGGCCAATGGGTCGACGTCACCGAGCAGCTCGCGGCCGAACAGCAGGTCGGCGCACTGGTGCAAATGGCCGGGCAAGGCGACTTCAGCGGTCGCCTGAACATGGAAGGCCAAACCGGTTTCTTCGCCAGCCTGGGCAGCGGAATGAATGAACTCATGCGCACCAGCGAGCAAGGTCTGAGCGAAGTGTCACAGGTGCTCGAAGCCTTCGCCAAGGGCGATCTGACGCAGCGCATAGCAGGTGACTACGCCGGCCTGTTCGGCAAGGTGAAGGACAGCGCCAACGCCACAGCCGAGCAGCTCACGCGCGTCATGGGCGAGGTTCACGCCGCCGCCGACTCGTTCACTGGCGCGGCGAACCAGGTCAGCGCCACGGCGCAAGCGCTTTCCCAGGCCGCCAGCGAACAGGCCGCCAGCGTGGAGCAGACCACCACTTCGGTGGAACTGATGTCGGCATCGATCAGCCAGAACAGCGATAACGCCCGCGTCACCGACGGCATGGCCACCAAGACCTCGAAGGAGGCCGTGGACGGCGGCGAAGCGGTGAACTTGACGGTAACGGCGATGAAGCAGATCGCCTCCAAGATCGGCATCGTGAACGACATCGCCTACCAGACCAATCTGCTGGCGCTGAATGCCGCCATCGAAGCCGCCAGAGCGGGAGAGCACGGCAAGGGCTTTGCCGTGGTGGCGGCCGAAGTGCGCAAGCTGGCCGAACGCAGCCAGCTGGCCGCCAAGGAAATCGGCGACCTGGCGGGCAGCTCCGTGACCACGGCCGAGCGCGCCGGCCGCCTGCTTGACCAGATCGTGCCCAGCATCCAGAAGACCTCAGAGCTGGTGCAGGAAATCGCCGCAGCCAGCTCCGAGCAGAGCGAATCGGTGGCACAGATCGGCGGCGCCATGGGGCAACTCTCCAAGGCGACGCAGCAAAATGCATCGGCCTCGGAAGAGCTCGCAGCCACCAGTGAAGAACTCTCAGGTCAGGCGCTGCAATTGCAGGAGTCGATCGCCTTCTTCAAAACCGGCGAAGCCCGCTCCGAGCCGCGTCGCGGTGCGCCGGCACCGACGGGACGCGCAGTCGGCGCCGCGCCGCGCCTGGCCACCAGGAGCAAGCCGGCGCTGGCGAGCAATGCCAACTTTCGGCCCTATTGATGCAAGAACAGCCACACTGCGGGATGCGTCATTGCGAGGAGCCTGGGCGACGCGGCAATCCAGCATGGACTGCCACGGCCTGCGGCCTCGCAGTGACGCAGGACCCGGTGCGCAAGGCGGCACTTCACTGCTCAGCGCTGAGGCCATGACGGAACTCCACTGACATGCACCACTTCACCGAAAACACTTTCAAGAAAATCAGCGCGCTGATGTACGACTCCATCGGGCTGTCGTACAACGAGTCGAAGAAGCCGCTGATCCTGTCGCGCCTGAAGATGCGTTACGAAAAGCTGGGCATACGGCGCCTCGAAGACTATGTCGATCTGATTTCGGACGAGGCCAACGCCGCCGAATTCCAGATGGCGGTGGACCTGCTGACCACCAACGAGACCTATTTCTTCCGCGAGCCAAAGCACTACGAGTTACTGGAAAAGGAATTGACCGCGCGCAAATCCAAGCAACCGCTGTCGGTCTGGAGCGCCGCCGCGTCGTTCGGCGACGAGGCCTACAGCACGTCCATGATGTTGCTGGACCTGCAGACCTCGGGCCGGGTGGCGCCGGGCTGGTCGATTCTGGGCACCGACATCAGCCACCGTGTGCTGCTTGCGGCCAAGGCCGCCGTCTACCCGGTGGACCGGCTGCGCAATGTGTCGCCAGAGCGGCTGCGCCGCTACTGCCTGCGCGGCGAGGGTGATTCCGAGGGACAGGTGATGCTGCAGGACAAGGTGCGCGACAACGTGCGCTTTGGCCAGCTCAACCTGTGCCAGGACTATTCCGGCATCGGACCCTTTGACATCATTTTTCTGCGCAACGTGCTGATCTACTTTGACGTGGCGACCAAGTGTGAAGTGGTGGACCGCGCGCTGGCCACGCTGCGCCCCGGTGGCCTGTTCTTTCTGGGCACGGCCGAAGGCCGGGTCAAGTGCCAGACCCCGCTGCTCACGGTGCAGCCCGG
>CAIKVZ010000197.1 GCA_903830985.1 uncultured beta proteobacterium | reverse complement strand
GCCTTCATCAAACTCAACCGACGCAACGTACCAAGGATCGGCTATTCCGAGGGCAGATTCAAACAGCTTTGCAGTCATGGTCTTGTTGATCAAGGTTGAAGAATATGGCTAAGCTTACCCACTCAGATTTCAAGAGAACCAGAAGCTTGCTCTAACCTTTTTGGCGATCCTACTGATTTCAAGTTCGCTAATGGGTTTTGCGGTGCTCAACATCAACAAATTGATGGATACCGTGGGCTGGAACACCCACACTTACAAGGTGATGAGGGCGTCAGACACGATGCTGCTCAACATGGTCAACATTGAGACCGGCATGCGCGGCTTCATCGCCAGTGGCGACGAAAAATTTCTCGAACCATTCAACCAAGGCCAGCAGGGCTTCAGCACAGCTTTCGACGAGGCCAAATCTCTGACGTCGGACAACCCGGCCCAGCAAGATCGCCTAGAGAAGCTGATGGCAAACCATAGGCAATTCATGGAGGTGGCCAACGTTCTCAAAGCGCTGCGCCAGAATGCCAACACCGGCAAGGTCTCAATAGACGATTTGCTTAAGGAGTTCAAAGCCGGCAAAGACAAGGGGTCAATGGACGCATTTCGTGTTGGAGTGGCGGAGTTCTTCAAAGCGGAATCCGATCTGCTGGTCATCCGATCTGAAGCGCTGGCCTCCACCGCATCCCTATCCACCGGCACTCTGGTGATTGGGGGTTTGGTGTTGTGTGCGCTGACCGGCGGTCTGGGCATCGCGCTCACCAGAAACATTTTTCGCCTAATCGGAGGTGAGCCGGTTGTTGCCTTCAACTCGGTAGATGCCGTTGCGCAGGGCGACCTCACCGTCAGCATACCGCTGCAGCCGGGGGACAACACCAGCCTCATGGCAGCGCTGGCAGGAATGCGAGACTATCTATCACGGGTAGTAAGCGATGTGCGTAGCAATGCCGAGGGTGTGGCCACCGCAAGCGCTGAGATTTCCCGGGGAAACAGCGACTTGTCAGGGCGCACCGAGAGTCAGGCCAGCGCTTTGGAAGAAACTGCAGCGTCAATGGAACAACTCAGCGCTACTGTCAAGCAAAATGCAGATAGCGCAAAGCAGGCGAATCAGTTGGCCCAAAACGCCAGCACGGTCGCCATCAAAGGCGGCGAAGTGGTGTCCCAAGTGGTGGACACCATGAAGGATATCAACGCTTCGTCGAGAAAGATATCCGACATCATCAGCGTCATCGACGGCATCGCCTTCCAAACCAACATCCTGGCATTGAACGCTGCTGTGGAGGCAGCCCGTGCCGGTGAGCAAGGCCGGGGCTTTGCCGTAGTGGCCACCGAGGTGCGGTCGCTGGCTGGCCGATCGGCGCAGGCCGCGAAGGAAATTAAGTCATTGATCAATGCCAGTGTAGAACGTGTAGAACAGGGCACGGTTCTGGTCGATCAGGCTGGCTCCACCATGACCGAGGTGGTCAGTTCGATCCGCCGCGTAACCGACATCATGGGCGAGATCAGCGCGGCAAGCAACGAGCAGGCTTCGGGCGTGGCGCAAGTGGGAGAAGCCGTGACGCAGATGGATCAGGCCACGCAGCAGAACGCGGCGCTGGTCGAGGAGATGGCGGCTGCTGCCACCAGTCTGAGCACCCAGGCCGGAGAACTGGTGCAGGCGGTCTCGATCTTCAAACTGGCAGGGGGGAGGGCATCCTTCGTCGATCGCCGCCCAGTGCCGGCCAGCCGTCCACGGCCACTGGTGCGCAAGGCAGCCAGTTCCGAGAAGCCCAGGTCATCTCTGCCAAAGCCGCGCGCCGCATCGATTACCGCACCCGCCAAGGCATCCGCCGCAGGTGGGGATGAGTGGGAAAGTTTCTAACCACCTCATGATGGACTGTGGCAACCCAGCAGAGGCGAAATGATGGCTGACGACATCCATGATCCCAACAATTTGTTCTTGACGCGGACCACCGCCCATGCCGATGTACCCTGCCGCGCACGCACCCGCCTGGCCTCTCGGAGTCGGCGAACATCGATCTGATGCTGCGTCGCGTACTCGCTGAGCTTCAGACCCGAGTCCTCAGCTGACTTCAAGTGGTCTTGCCACTTTCCCTTCATCTCGCTCATCGTGCTGACCTTTGGACAGCAGCAGGTGTACCGCGCTCAGGGGCTCAGTGGAAGTAGGTGGCTAATTGCTCGCTCGCTCCGCACTGATGCAAGGTGCTGCAGGTGCAAGCCTCAGGCCGCGATCCACAGCTTGGGCAAGTCCGGCAGGCTGTGCAGGATGTTGGCCAGCGCGCCGTTGCGCACCAGGGTGGTGGCGTGTTCGATGTCGGGCGCCAGGTAGCGGTCCTGGGCCATCGCCGCCACGGTGGTACGCAGCAGTGCGTGGGCCTGCTCCAGCGCGCTGGAACTCTGCAGCGGGCGCAGGAACTCCAGTCCCTGGGCGGCAGCGAGGAATTCGATGCCCAGAATGTTGGCCGTGTTGCTGATCATGGCCTGCAGGCGGCGCGCGGCAAAGGTCGCCATGGACACATGGTCTTCCTGGTTCGCACTGGTGGGCAGGCTGTCCACGCTGGCCGGGTGCGCCAGCGACTTGTTCTCCGATGCCAGTGAAGCGGCGGTCACATGGGCAATCATGAAGCCGGAGTTCAGCCCCGCGTCGGCCGTGAGGAAGGGCGGCAGGCGCGATACGCCCGAGTCGATCAGCATGGCGATGCGCCGCTCGGCGATGGCGCCCACTTCGGCAATGGCCAGCGCCATGCCGTCGGCGGCGAGCGCCACCGGCTCGGCATGGAAGTTGCCGCCCGAGATCATGGCGCCGTCCTCGACAAACACCAGGGGGTTGTCGGTCACCGCATTGGCTTCGCGCAACAGCACCAGCGCGCCGTGGCGCAACTGGTCCAGGCAGGCGCCCACCACCTGGGGCTGGCAGCGCAGGCTGTAGGGGTCTTGCACGCGGTCGTCGCCGTCGACGTGGGAACTGCGGATGGCGCTGCCCTTGAGCAGGCTGCGGTAGTACTGCGCCACGTCGATCTGCCCGGGCTGCCCGCGCAGTTGATGGATGCGCGGGTCGAAGGGGCCGTCGCTGCCACGCGCCGCGTCCACGGTGAGCGCGCCTATCACCAGCGCGGCTTCGAGCACCGGCTCGAAGCTGATCAGGGCGTGCAGCGCCAGCGCGGTGGAGGTCTGCGTGCCGTTGATCAGCGCCAGACCTTCCTTGGGTCCCAGGGTGAGGGGTGCAATGCCCGCCTGTTGCAGCGCCAGGGCCGCTGGCACGCGCTGCCCGTTCTGCAGCATGTCGCCCTCGCCGATCAGCGCCAGCGTCATGTGCGCCAAAGGCGCCAGGTCGCCCGAGGCGCCGACCGAGCCCTGCGAGGGCACGTAGGGCACAAGGCCCGCGTTGTGCACGGCCAGCAAGGTGTCGATCACCACTTCGCGCACGCCCGAATGGCCGCGCGCCAGGCTCGCGGCTTTCAGCGCCAGCATGAGTCGCACCACTTCGGGTGACAGCGGCACGCCTACACCCACGCTGTGCGAGCGGATCAGGTTGAGTTGCAGCGTTTGCAGTTGCGCCTTGCTGATGCGCTGGTTCGCCAGCTTGCCAAAACCGGTGTTCACGCCGTACACCGGCGCGTCGCCGTCGGCCGCCGCCTGCACCACCTGCTGGCTGGCGCGGATCACGGCGCGGCTCGATTCCGGCAGCGTCAGCTGCTGTACGCTGGCATGGATGGCCTGCAATTGTTCCAGGGTGAAATGGCCGGGTTGGAGCATCATGGGGTAGTGGCTTTCTTGGGTAGGATCAGGGCGCTCAGCCTTGAAATAACAGGGGCGTATCAGGGTCGACGCATGACGTCATTCGTCACGCGGCTCAGGGTTTATCAGGATAGTTTAATTGTCTATACAACTTGCTTAATATCGGGGAAACCCTGATCGATGAAAAAATGCCCGCCCTATCCAAGTTGAAACCCACCCCACTGCCCGCCTACGAACAGGTCAAGGCCTTCGTCAAGGCGCAAATTACGCTCGGACACTGGCGCCCGGGCAACCCGGTTCCCAGCGAAGCTGCGCTGCAGCAGCAGTTCGGTGTGAGCCGCATGACCATCAACCGCGCCGTCAAGGAACTCGCCGTGGAAGGCGTGGTGACGCGCGTTCAGGGCTCCGGCACGGTGGTGGCGCAATTGCACCGCATCTCCAGCACGCTGGCGCTGCGCGACATCCACGAAGAGGTGCTGGAGCGCGGCCATGCGCACACCGTGCGGGTCATGCAACTCGACACCGTGCGCGCCGACAAGGCGCTGGCGTCGACCTTCAAGCTGCGCGTGGGCGCGCCGGTCTTTCACTCCCTGCTGCTGCACTTTGAAAACGGCGTGGCCATCCAGGTGGAGGACCGCTATGTCAATCCTGCGTCGGCGCCGGACTACCTGGGTGCCGATTTCGATACCGTGACGCCGACTCGCTACTTGCTGGAGCACGCACCTTTGACGGAAGCGAGCTATTCGATTGAAGCCTGTCTGCCCAGTGCGCAGGAAGCGAAGTTCCTGGGCATTGCGCGCAGCGAACCCTGCCTGGTGATGACGCGCTGCACCGTCAGCGGCCCGCATGTGGCGAGCTGGGTGCGGCTGGTCTATCCCGGCATGCGCTACAGCTTTGGCGGGAAGTTCCAGCTCTGAGTGCGTCACACGTTTTGATCGGCTGCGCAGCTTTTGGTCCCTCTGCGCGGCTACGCGGTCAATAGCTTCACGTTCAGCCCGGCCACACGCCGGAACGATTGATCACCGGTCAGAAAGATGTGGTCAGCGCCCACTTGCAGGCAGCTTGCAGCCTGCAGCGAATCCGGCGTCTTCAGTCCGTGCTTGACGCGAATGGCCGCAGCCAATTCCACGACTTCACGGCTTAGCTCGATCCATACCAGGTCAGGGCGGGCAAAGAATGCATCGAACGCGGCCAAGCGCACAGAGTCATTGGTTTTCATGGGGCCTACACGGCACTCCAGCCAGGTCAGGCGCGAAACGCCCGCGCCGAGGTCAGGGTACTTTTTGACGGCACTCGCAAGTTCCTTGCGAATTTTGGTGGCAAACGGTTCGTTACCCTCGATCAGATAAATCAGGGCGCTTGCATCCAGGAATGCAATCACCAGGCACGCTCGGCCTTGAGGTTGCTGTCGATTTGACGCTTGCTGCGCATTCCGGCTGTCTGCTGTGCCAGCAACCACTGCAACGCCGTCATGCCCGGCAGCGCAGGCGACTTCGGCTGGGTGAGGCGCAGGTAGTCGTCCTCGGACAGCACAACCGCCGCCATCTTGTTGCGCTTGATGATGTGCACCGGCCCTCGGCGCAAGCTTTCGGAAATAGCCGACATGCCACGGCGTTTGATTTCAGCAACGGAGACAGTGTTGTGATTCATGGGAATCCGATAACAGTATTGAACGTGCTCGAATAATACCAAAAATGGTACTTTTTAAAAACAAAAAAAAGCCCCGGGCAGTTCTGCCACGGGGCTTATTCATTGCCGGTCTCAGCCAGCGGCTGAGACCGGTCGCAGATTTCAGTTGAAGCTGTAACGCGCAATCAGGTTCACGCGGCTCATGTCGCCGACTTCGCCTGTGTACGTGGTGCGCTTGCCCTGAATCAGTTCGGCGCCCAGGTCAATGTTCTTGATCGGGGTGTAGAAGAAATTCAGGTGCAGCTGCGACAGGCTCTTGTTGCCGGGGTAGGTGTTGACGTTCAGCGCATAGGCGCTGTTGGCACCGTGATCGGACTCCACATGTCCATAGGCCAGGGTGGCGCGCCACTGGGCGTTAAAGACATTCGTCAGTCCCAGAACGTAGCCGGTGGACTTGTCCAGCAAGGGTGCACCTGTGGTCGCGGCGTTGTAGTTGGCGCCCATCATAAGGACACCATCGTTGTCGCCATCGACCTTGGCCCATTGGCCCATCAGCGTCAGGTCGCCGGTGATCTTGTAGGATCCGCCCAGGCCAAAGCCAGTGCCACTCTTGCTCATGCCGGTCGTGGCGTCACGTTGCTCATGCGAGACGAAGCGCGCGCTGATGCCGCCATCGTCAAACGACTTGGCTGCAGACAGCACCAGGTTGGGACGGTGTGCACCATCGGTCGGATTTTCCAGCGCAGCCTTGTAGGTGTAGCCAGTGGGCAGGGCATAGGTGTAGCGGATCTGCACCGGACGCGAAAACGGCTGGCCAATGGGGCCGTTGAAGTCGGCCGTCTCCGGGCCATCGTCCAGGTCCATGAAGGTGGACCAGGTCTTGCCGACCAGCCAGCCCGCGTATTCGCCGTAGGCATGGCGCACGCGCAAATGGTCGCGGTTGTTGGTGCTGCCCACGTAGGCGTAGAAGTCGCCTTCAAGCTGGGTGTGGAACGGCCCCAGTGCGGTTGGCGTGGAGGACTCGAAGCCAAAGCGCGAGGTCTGCGCCGTCATCACCGTCTTGCCCTGATCCTTGTGCTCGCTGTTGAGCGGCTGTTCCATCAGGTTGGTGAACATGTCACCAGGTGCCGTGGCCTTGAAGTCCTTGATCAGATTCGCTTCGGCATAGCCATAGACGCGCACCGAGGTTTCGCTGCCGGGAAGGCGGATGGAGGCGGGCATGTCGCCCAGCACGGCGGCTTCCTTGCCTTGCAGGTTGACTTGGTCGGTCAGGTCGGAGACTTCCTTCTTGGTCGGCGTGGACGCCTTCAGTTCGGCGATGGCTTTCTGCAGGACGGCCAGTTGGTCTTCCAGCGCCTTGATGCGGTCGGCGTCCGCCGCGTGCGCGCTCGTGAGGAAGCCGGCGCTCAGGCCTGCGGCCACGAGGGCCAGAACAATTTTCTTGACTTGCATGATGTTTCCTTTGTTGTCTATTTTCAAAAAACGGATGGCGCGTTAACCGGGTCGCACCTGCGATAAAAAGGCCTTGGCGCGAGGGTGATCGGGGTTGGCAAAGAACGCCGCCGGTGTGCTGTCTTCCAGGATCACGCCCAGATCAAAGAAGATCAGCCGGTCCGCCACTTCACGGGCAAAGCCCATTTCGTGCGTGACCACCAGCATGGTGATCCCGGTGTGCGCCAGTTCGCGCATCACCGCCAGCACCTCGTTGACCATTTCCGGATCCAGCGCCGAAGTGGGCTCGTCGAACAGCAGCACCTTGGGGTCCATGGCCAGCGCGCGTGCAATGGCCACGCGCTGCTGCTGTCCACCCGACAGTTGCACTGGGTACTTGTGTGCCTGATCCTTCAGGCCGACGCGTTCGAGCAGTGCAAGGGCCTTGGCTTCGGCCTCGGCCTTGGGCATCTTGCGCACGCGCATCGGTGCCAGAGCGACGTTTTTCAGAATGGTCAGGTGCGAGAACAGGTTGAAGTTCTGGAACACCATGCCGACCTCGCGCCTTATGGCGTCCAGGTTCTTCATGTCGTCGTTCAGCTCGATGCCGTCGATCCGGATGCTGCCGCCGTCATGTGCCTCCAGGCGGTTGAGCGTGCGCAGGAATGTCGACTTTCCCGAACCCGAAGGTCCGATGATGGCCGTCACCTGGCCTTCGTAGAAGGTCGCCGTGGCGCCCTTCAGGGCGCGAAACGCGCCGAAGTGCTTGTCCACATCGCGCGCCTCGATGATGGGCTTGAGTGTTGCAGGCATGTTCATCGGCTTCCCCTAGCGCTTTCTGCCAACGTCAAGCTTGGTCTCCAAAGCCGACGTGAGCGAAGTGAACGCCGTGGTCAGGATCAGATAAATGCTTGCTGTGGTCAGGAACACCGGAATCGGCTGGTAGCTGGAAGCCTGCACCCGGTAGCCGATCATGGTCAGTTCCACCACACTGATGGCATAGGCCAGCGACGAGTCCTTGACCAGCGAGGCCAGGTTGTTCGCCAGGGCCGGCAAGGCCACGCGCATGCTCTGCGGAAAGATGATGTCCATGAAGGTCTGGAACGGTGACAGGCCCAAGGCCTTGGCCGCTTCGATCTGCCCATGCGGCACGGCCAAAATCCCGGCGCGCACGCACTCCGTGTTGTATGCGCCGATGTTGATCGCCAGGGCGATCGCGGCGCAGGCAAAGTCCGAGGGTTGCATCGAGTCCGGCAGCAACTGAGGTGAGGCAAGCCACACGAACAGGATTTGCAGGAGCAGCGGCGTGCCACGGATCAGCCACACGTAGAAGTCGCACAGCCAGCGAAATGGCAGGAACGAAGACAGCTTGCCCAGCCCCGCGACGACACCGATCACCATGCCCGAGAACCCGGAGACCAGGGTCAGCAGCACGGTGATGCGCGCGCCTTCGGTGAACTCGTGGGCCGCAGGTCCGATCGGCGCCGGCGCCAGCGACAGCGGTATGGCCATGCCCCACAACACCAGCAGCAGTCCGATCATGGACGCGAACATGGCGTAGCCGGGATGTTGCTTGCTCCAGTTCATGCTTGCAAAACCTTAGTGGCAGGAGATGTCGGTCTGGAAGTACTTGGTCGACAGCGCCTTGTAGGTGCCGTCTTTCATGGTCGTCGCCAGGGCCGCGTTGATCTGGTCGATCAGTTCCTTGTTGTTCTTGCGCGTGATCATGGAGATGCGCTCGACAAACACCATGTCGCCAGGGATGGCGCCGGTGCCGGGGTTCTTGTCCAGCGTGGCTTTCACCAGGTACTTGTCGGAAATCCATGCGTCGTACTTCTTGGCCTTGAGCGCGGCAAAGTTGGCGGCTTCGTCCTTGTAGGTCTTGATCTCGCCGATGCCGTCGATCTTCTTGGCCGCGTCAAAGTAGGTGGTGGCAATCTGCACGCCGACCGACTTGCCCTTGAGGCCTGCAACCGTCAGCGGGCCACCGGGCATGGACACGATCTGGCCGCCGGAGCAGTAGTGCGGACTGGCGAAGTCAACGGCCTTGGCGCGCTCTTCGGTGTAGCCGTGCGAGGCGATGGCAAAGTCAAAGCGGTCCTGGCGGATGGACGCGAGTTGTGCGTCGAAGGAAACCACGCGCCAGTCGAGCTTGAGGCCCATGTTCTTCACCACGGCTTCGGCCAACTCGACTTCAAAGCCGGTCAGCTTGGGGCCGTCAAAGTAGTTGAAGGGGTAGTACTGGCCTTCGGTCGCGACCACGATCGTGCCCGCGTCCTTGATGACTTTCCAGTCACGCGCTTGCGCGTTGCCGGCCAAAAGAATCAACGTGCAGGACGCCACCGTGCACAGCTTGGTAAAAAATCGCATTGCATCTCCAATCAACATAAAAAATGGCTGCTGGCGATCAACTCACCACCAACCCCCTTGCTTTTCAGGCCCCTACAGTAAGCAGGCCCCCGCCAACTCAATTCACATTGACGTCGCCCCTGTCACAAAGACGACATAAAACACCGGGCAAATTTTACCGACCCGATCTTGTATATACAAGATGGTGCCGACACCATTCGCTCATGGTTTTCCCTCGTTTAGCTGGCTTGTGCAGCCGTTCAGTGCTCCTCGACCCCGGCACCAGCGGCACGCAGCGCCCGCGGCGCAGGATGGGGTGCGCTGTGCACGCGCTTGTTCTTCTGCAGCATGGGCAGCAGTTGCACACCCATCATGCTGGCGAAGATCAGGCTGCAGCCGGCGACGCCCGTGGCGGTGAGCCGGTCGCCCATGAGCAGGAAACCGAACAGCGCGGCGAACAGCGTCTCCGACGACAGGACGATGGCCGCGTCGGCGGCATGGGCGTAGCGCTGTGCCACGACCTGGGCGGTGAAGGCGATTCCCACGGAGAAGACACCGGTGTAGGCGATGGGCCAGGCGGCCGCCTGCAGGCCGGACCAGCTCACAGGCTCGAAGCCCGCGGTCCACAGCAGTGCGAGCAGCCCGCAAACCGCGAACTGTCCGCCCGCGACCAGAAAAGGTGCTGCCATGCGGTCGGCCACGCGGCCCACCAGCAACACATGGACCGCCCAGGGTATGGCCGAGCCGATGACCCAGAGGTCGCCCGGGACGATGGCCAGGCGTTGCGCACCCGATAGCAGGTAGGCGCCAGCGATGCAGGCCAGCGCCCCGACCCAGACTGACCAGTGTGGCAATTGCCGCCACAGGATCCAGGCCAGCACCGGGACCAGCGGCACATACAGCGCCGTCAGGAAACCGGCATTGGTGGCGGTGGAGGTCATCAGGCCGATCTGCTGCATCGCCGCGCCCAGCAACAACAGGCTGCCCAAGCCGGCGATCTTCAGCGCATCGCTGGCGTGAAGGGGTCTGCCGCTGCGCGCGAGCGCGCGCCACTCCAGCCACATGAGGGGCGTCACGACCAGCGCGCCAATGACAAAGCGCACGCCGGTGAAGGTCATGGGTCCTACGTCGGCCATGCCGTGGATCTGCGGCACAAAGGCCGAGCCCCAGATCACGGCGACCAGCAGCAGCAGAAGGTTGGCGGCGATGCGCGTCATGCGGGTATTTTGCGCTCAGGCGCGAGGGGTCGATTGGCGCATCAGCGTGCTCTTGCCAAACAGGCTTTCGATCAGGTCCACAGCCAGTTCGGCGGTCTGGTTGCGTACATCGAACGCGGGATTCAGTTCCACCAGATCGAGCGAGGCCAGGCGGCCCGTGTCGGCAATCATTTCCATGCAGAGCTGGGCCTCACGGTAGGTAGGGCCGCCGCGCACGGTCGTGCCCACGCCAGGCGCAATGGCCGGATCCAGGAAGTCGACGTCCAGGCTGACGTGCAGGTGAGTGTTCGCATCGACCAAGGCAAGCGCAAGTTCCATGCCGTGGCGCATGCCCATCTCATCGATGTAGCGCATATCGAAGACCTCGATGCCGATGTCGTGCACCAGGCGCTTTTCGCCCTCGTCCACGCTGCGGATGCCGATCTGGCGGATCTCCTTCGGACGCAGCGCTGGCACATGGCCGCCGATCTCGATCAGCGCCTGGGGACCGTGGCCGCACAGGCAGGCCACTGGCATGCCGTGGATGTTGCCGCTGGGCGTGAGGGTCGCGGTATTGAAGTCGGCATGGGCATCAAACCACAGCACGCGCAGCTTCTTGCCGTTCTCTCGGCAATGCCGCGCCACGGCGCTGATGGAGCCGATCGCCAGACAATGGTCACCGCCGAGCATGATCGGCAGGCGTCCTTCCTGGAGTTCGGCGTGCACCGCGTCGTGCACCAATTGATTCCACTGCACCACTTCGGGCAGATGGCGAAAGCCCTCGACTGCCGTCTGCCAGGGATTGGCGGGCCCTGCCAGGTTGCCGCAGTCGCGCACGTCCAGGCCGAATTGCGCAATCGCCTGCGCGATGCCGGCCACGCGCAGCGCTTCCGGCCCCATGCGCGCGCCCAAGGTGCCGGCGCCGATGTCGGTGGGAACGCCGATCAGGCTGACGCCGCCAGCGAGCGGTTTGGCGTCTGGCAGATTCCTCATGCCGTCGCCAGTTCGGGCCTGCGAACGCTGCGCGCGCCGGCTTTTGCCGTGAGGGGCGCTTCCGGGCGGATCAGGCTGAACAAATCCTTGGGGTTGGCCAGTTCCGGAATCAACGATACCCATTGGCCGTAGCCCAATTGCTGCGCGGCGGTGCGCATGAAGCGCAGGGCCGAATAATCTTCCAGCGCAAAACCGACCGAGTCGAACAGCGTGACCTGGGCCTCGTGGCTGCGTCCTGGCGCTTCGTGGCGCAGCACGCGCCAGAGTTCGGTCACGGCAAAATCGGCGGGCAGGTGCTGCAGATCGCCTTCGATGCGGGTTTGTGGTTCGTATTGGACAAACACGGCAGCGCCGCGCAGTACGTCGGGATGCAGTTCCGTCTTGCCGGGGCAGTCGCCACCGACGCCGTTGATGTGCATGCCCGGCTCGATTATGTCGGGCGTGAGAATCGTGGCATTGGTTTTGTCGGCGGTCACGGTGGTGACTATATCCGCGCCGCGCACGGCCTGGGCAATACTTTCGCAGGCGATCAGGCGCAGGCTGCTGTGCTGCAGATTGCGCATGAGCTTGACGGTGGCCGCAGGGTCGGTGTCGAACAGGCGGATTTCCTGTATGCCCAGCAGATGGTGAAACGCCAGCGCCTGGAACTCGCTTTGCGCGCCGTTGCCGATCAAGGCCATGCTGCGGCTGTTGGGTCGGGCCAGGGCACGCGCTGCGACCGCCGACATGGCGGCGGTGCGCAGCGCCGTGGTCAGGGTCAACTCACTGAGCAGGTCCGGCACCCCGGTGGCGACGTCGGCCAGTACGCCGAAGGCCATCACCGTGGGCAGACCGACTCGGGTGTTCTTGGGGTGGCCGTTGACATACTTGAAGGCGTAGGTCTTGGCGTCGGCGATGGGCATGAGCTCGATCACGCCGTCGCTCGAATGGCTGGCCACGCGTGCGCACTTGTCAAAGTCCTGCCAGCGCACGTAATCCGCTTCGATGGCGTCGGCCAGGCGCGTCAGCGTGCTGGCGGCGCCCATCTGGCGCACCATGGCGGCCATGTCTTGGGCACTGAGAAAAAGGGTCTGGGCGGGTGTATGGCGTTTCATGGTGCGGTTCTCGTGTAAGTGGCGAGAAGTGTCCCAAGGGCGAGTGGCAATGTAAATGCACAGTTATGCCGTCTTTTTGCCAAAAAAATGGCATTTCGGCAGACGCGACTGCCATAATGACAGTATGGACACGACCGATCAGCAATTGCTCTCGCTGCTGCGCAAGGATGCGCGCACCTCCGTGGCCACGCTGGCGCAAAAGCTCGGCGTGTCGCGCGGCACGGTGACGAACCGCGTCACCAAGTTGGAGGACGCCGGCATCATCGTGGGCTACACCGTGAAGTTGCGGCCCGACGCGCAACCGGGCGAAATCAGCGCCTGGATGAGCGTGGCGGTGGAGGGCAACGAAACCCGCTCCGTCATCTCCAGCCTGCTGGGAGAGCCCGGGGTGGCGACGCTGCACGACACCAACGGGCGCTGGGACCTGCTGGCCGAACTGCGTGCGCCCAATCTGGCGGCGCTGTCCAAGGTGCTCGAGCGCATCCGCCTGATACGCGGCATCAGCAGCACCGAGACCAGCATCCACCTCGAAACCTACCGACTGTCATGAGGTCGCCATGAGCCTGTCCGAACTGGATCGCATCGACCTGAAGATCCTGGCCTGCCTGCAGCAGGACGGGCGCATCTCCAACCTCAAACTGGCGGAAAGCGTCACGCTCTCGCCCACGGCCGTGCTGGCCCGCGTGCAGCGCCTCACTCAGGACGGCTACATCCTGGGCTACGAAGCACGCCTGAACCCGCTCAAGTTGGGCGCCGGAATGATGGTCTTTGTCGAGGTGCTGCTGGACCGCACCACGCCCAATGTGTTTGAGGCCTTCAAGGCGGCGGTGCAGGTGCGCACAGAGATCATGGAGTGCCACATGGTCGCAGGCGGTTTTGACTACCTGCTCAAGACCCGCATGGCCGACATGGGCGCCTACCGCGATTTCGCCGGTACCGTGCTCTGGCAACTCCCGGGTGTGCGCGAGACCCGGACCTACGCCGTCATGGAAGAAGTCAAGAACACCACGCAGCTGCCGCTGCGTTGAGCCGAAGGGCCTGCCTTCCAACAGGTCTTTTTTGCTCATAACTGGTATTTGATTGGTCCGCTATACTGCGAGACGCTCATGGCCGTTTTCAACATCGCCGTGGGTAAAGCTTCAAAGGGCCACCATGACCGAGTTTCTTTTGCGCGACGACGTACCGGGGTTCAGCCGCCACCTCGCAGGAGCCCGCCTGTGAACGATGCTTCAGTCTTTGAATTCAAGCCCGATCCGGGTGACAGTTCGCCGCTGTACATGCAGCTGGCGCGCAAGCTGGGTCAGAGCATCCGCGACGGGCGCTACCAGCCCGACGAAGCCCTGCCTTCCGAGCGGGTGCTGGCCGAGTCGCTGGACGTGTCGCGTGTCACGGCGCGTTCCGCCATCGACCAGCTGGTGGAGCAGGGCCTGGTGATCCGCCGGCGAGGGTCCGGCAACTACATTGCGCCGCGCTTCGAGCAGCCGCTGTCGCAGCTGACGAGCTTTTCCGAGGAATTGCGCCGCCGCGGCTACACGCCCTCGTCGCGCTGGCTGCAGCGTTCCGTGGTGCTGGCCAAGATTGACGAGCAGATGAGCCTGGGCCTGTCCTCCGGCGCCAAGGTGGCGCGACTCGAGCGCCTGCGCCTGGCCGACGACGTGGTCATGGCACTGGAGATCAGCGTGCTGCCGCAGGCGCTGCTGCCCAACCCGGCAGCGGTGGAGGGCTCGCTCTACGAATACCTGGGCCGCAGTGGTCAGGCGCCAGTGCGCGCCCTGCAGCACATCCGCGCGCTGAATGCCCAGCCGCGGCTGGCCGAACAGCTGGGCATACCGGATCGGCAGGCCGTGCTCTTCATCACCCGCATCGGCTACCTGGAATCGGGCCAGGTGGTGGAGCTCACGCATTCCTACTGCCGCAGCGACTACTACGACTTCATCGCCGAAATGAGGCGCGAGGCATGAGGTCCGTCCAGGGCAACATCCTGACGCCCGAGGGTTTTGTCAAGGGCACGCTGGAGTTCAGCGAAGAGGGACGCGTGGCGTGCATCAAAGGCGCCGCCGTGGATGAGCAAACGGTGCGCGCCAGCCGCGAGCCCATCGTGCTGCCCGGCTTCATCGACTTGCATGTGCACGGCGGCGGTGGCTACGACATCATGCAGGGCGGCAACGCGCTGGCGCGTGTCAGCGCCCTGCACGCGCAGCACGGCACCACCTCCCTGCTCGCCACCACCATGACCGCGCCGATGCACGAACTGGACGCGGCTTTCGAGGCCATGCAGTCTCTGGGCGGGCAGCGCGACCGCGGTGGCGCCCGTGTGCTGGGCGCGCACCTGGAAGGCCCCTACATCAGCCAGGCCAAGCTCGGGGCGCAGCCCGATTTCACCCGCGCCGCCGACGGCGCCGAGTTGCAGCGCTGGCACGCGATGTTCCCGATCCGACTGGTCACCCTGGCGCCCGAAGTGCCGGGCAACATGGATGTCATTGAATCCCTGTGCGCTGCGGGTTTTCGGGTGCAGATCGGCCACTCCATGGGCAGCTACGAGGACGGCGTGCAGGCGCTGGCCCGTGGCGCGCGCAGCTTCACCCACTTGTTCAACGCCATGACGGCGCTGCAACACCGCGCCCCCGGCATGGTTGGCGCGGCGCTGGCACATGCGCAGTACGCCGAACTGATTCCGGACCTGATCCACGTGCACCCCGGCGCCATCCGCGTCGCGCTGCGCGCCATCCCCGGCCTGTACTGCGTGACCGACTCCACGGCGGCAGCCGGCATGCCCGACGGCGAGTACCGGCTCGGGCGCCACACCGTCACCAAATGCGCCGGCGGCGTGCGTCTGAGCGATGGCACCCTGGCCGGCTCCACGCTGACCATGGACCAGGCCTTGCGCAACCTGGTGCAGGCCATCGGCCTCGGCTTGGCCGACGCCTCGCGCTGTGTCGCCACCCACGCGGCCGACTACCTCGGCGCCACCGACCGCGGACGTCTCACACCCGGCGCCTGGGGCGACGCCGTGCTGCTGGACCGCGATCTGAATTTGCAGGATGTCTTCGTTGAAGGGAGTTCCATTGAACACGCACATGCTGGATGAGACCCGCGAGGCGCCGGCCTGTGTGGCCCGTCAATTGGCCTGCAATGACCGGGAGTACAGCGACTTTGGCAGTTGGCTGCGCGGGCACTCGCCCAGCGCCGTGCTGACCGTGGCGCGCGGCAGTTCGGATCACGCCGCGCACTACATGGCCTACCTCATCATGGCGCGCATGGGGCGTCTCGTGACTTCGCTGCCGATGTCGCTGGTGACGCTGTACCAGTCGCAGATCCAGTGCCAGGGCCTGGTGTCCATGGCTTTTTCCCAGTCCGGCCAAAGCCCGGACCTGGTGGCGCCGACGCGCTTCTTTTCCGAAGGCGGCGCCTGCACGGCGGCCTTTGTCAACGACCCCGAGTCCCCGTTGGCGCGCGCCGCGCAATGGGTGTTCCCGTTGCACGCCGGGACCGAGACCAGCGTGGCGGCAACCAAGAGCTTCATCGCGCAGCTGGTGGCCGGAGCCCGCACCGTCGCGGCCTGGCAGAGCGACCTGGCCTTTCACGCGGCGCTGTCGGCCCTGCCCGGTGTGCTGTCACGTGCCGCGAATGCGGACTGGTCCACGGCCGTGTCGGCCCTGGTTGACGCCGATCGGCTGTTCGTCATCGGCCGTGGCACGGGCCTGCCCGTGGCCAAGGAGGCGGCGCTGAAGTTCAAGGAAACCTGCGGCATCCAGGCCGAGGCTTTTTCCGGCGCGGAGGTGAAGCACGGGCCCATGGCGCTGATCGACAAGGGCTATCCCCTGCTGGTGTTGGCGCCGCGCGGCCCGGCGCAGGCTGGGCTGCTGGTCCTGGCCGAGGAGATGCGCGGCCGCGGCGCCTGCGTGCTGCTGGCCGCGCCCAAAGGCACGCCGGGCGCGAACCTGCCGGTGGTGGAGACCGAGTCCATCGAGCTCGATCCGATCTCCGTGGTCCAGAGTTTTTACCCCATGGTCGAGGCGCTGGCGCGCGCCCGCGGCATGAACCCGGACCAGCCGCGCCACCTGGCCAAGGTGACGCGTACCAATTAACCCACAGGCTAGGGTAAGTCCGCAGGGCTCATGTAAAGAATTGTGTTGCCATTGCCTAAAATTGGTAGCATAGTGGCATTAGATTTTCCAGAGGGTGGTACGCAAGTGATGCGTTTCATAACCGTCCATTGGAAACCTTTCCCCTGAACTGGTCTGCCAGCGGGCAGCCTGACATTTTTATCGCAGCAGCCCGTAGGGTGCCCCTGCCAGAAGTATTGCAACTGAAAAGGAAAACATGAAGCTCCATCGCACCCCCATCGCCTCGGCGGTCGCTCTCGCCCTCATGGGATCTGCTTTTGCGCAGGACGCCGCCAGTCTGAGCACCGTCGTGGTGACGGGCATTCGCGCCAGTATCGAAAGCTCGATTGCCATCAAGCGCAATTCGGACTCCATCGTCGAAGCCATCACGGCCGAAGACATCGGCAAGTTGCCTGACGTGAGCATTGCCGATTCGATCGCACGCCTGCCGGGTCTGACGGCGCAACGCGTGGCCGGTCGCGCGCAGGTGATCTCGATCCGGGGCATGTCCGACGACTTCGCGGTCACGCTGATGAACGGCCGTGAGTTGGTCAGCACCGGAATGAACCGCGGCGTGGAGTACGACCAGTACCCATCGGAGTTGATCAACGGCGTGACCGTGTACAAGACCCCCGACGCTTCTTTGTCGGCGCAAGGACTCTCCGGAACGGTGAATCTGCAAACATTGCACCCCCTGGACTACAAGGAGCGCAGCATCTCGGTCAATCTGCGCGGCGAAAAAAATGGCAATGGCGCCCTAA
This sequence comes from uncultured beta proteobacterium, assembly GCA_903830985.1. Taxonomy (GTDB): domain Bacteria; phylum Pseudomonadota; class Gammaproteobacteria; order Burkholderiales; family Burkholderiaceae_C; genus CAIKVZ01. The sequence continues at coordinate 13,237 of CAIKVZ010000197.1, read as the reverse complement.
ATGCCGACTCATCCGACAAGGGCAAGCGCTTCAGCATTTCCTACGTGGACCAGTTTGCGGAAAGGACGATCGGCGTGGCCGTCGGTTTCGCCCATCTGGATTCGCCCATGCAGGAAAAGAACTTCAGCTCCTGGGGTTGGGATAACTCGAGTTGGGCGGCACCCACCTGTAACGGCCTGGGCCCAAACACCTGTGACGTCACGATGTTGCAGGGAGCAGAGTTCCATGCCACGTCGACCAAGCAGGTGCGCGATGGCTTCATGGCTTCGATCGAGTTCAAGCCCAGCAGGGACTTCCATTCGTTGCTCGATATGTACTATTCGAAGTTTGACCAGACCAGCATCGCACGCGGCCTGGTCTGGAGCAACGCGCCGTCCTGGGATGGCACTGCCATCATCAATCCCGTCATTGGCACCTTCCCCGGAACCAGCACCCGCTTGGTGACGGCCGGCACCTTCACCGGCGTATACCCGGTGGAGCAAAGCAATCTGAATACGCGTCAGGACAAACTGTTTGCCATTGGCTGGAACAACAAGCTCAACGTTGAAAAATGGAAGCTGGACGCCGATCTGAGCTACTCGCGCGCTGACCGCAAGGAGCGCACGCTGGAGATGTATGCCGGTTTGGGCGCTGGAGCCAGCGTGACCGACAACTTCAAATTCAGCATTCCGGCGAGCAGTCAGGGCATGCCTGTGTTCACCACTGGCGCGAACATGGCTGATCCGCACATCATTTCGCTGAACGATCCGGCATGGTGGGGGCAAGACGCTTTCGAGCGGCAGCCCACGGTCAAGGACCAGATGTCGTCGTTCAAGCTGTCGGGAAAGCGTGAACTGTCAGGGATCTTCAGCGAGATTGAGGCCGGCGTGAACTATTCGAGCCGGGAAAAGATACACCACGACTACGATCAAGCGTATTTCCTCACGGGCGGCAACGGATCGTCGTCGGGCGTCTCAACACCGATCGGCTCCAACCTGTTGCTGGCACCGACGTCGCTGTCCTTTGGCGGCATCCCCGGTGTCGTCGCTTATGACGTGCTGGGCGCGCTCGGCAAGTACTTCGACGCCCCGGTCAGGGACTCGGTCCAGGCTTCGGCATGGCGGCGCAACTACACGATCAGCGAGAAAATCACCACGGCGTTTGCCAAACTGGGCATCGACACCGCGTTGGGTAATGTTCCGGTGCGCGGCAACCTGGGTCTTCAGGCGATTCACACCGATCAGCATTCCACTGGTACCGCCAACAACGATCAGACACCGAGTTTGGTGGGTGGCTCGACCTACACCGATGTGCTGCCCAGCATGAACCTGACTTTTGATATCGGCCAGTACACCAAGGATTCCTACGTCCGTTTCGGTGCGGCTCAGACCATGGCGCGACCGCGCATGGATGACATGAAGGCCGGTGTCAGTGGCGCCATCGGCACAGACCCTTTGACCTGGAGTGGCAACGGCGGCAACCCCGCCCTGCAACCGTGGCGCGCAGACGCGCTCGATCTGTCGTTGGAAAAGTACTTCGGCAAGCAAAGCTATGTCGCAGGCGCCGTGTTCTACAAGAACCTGAAGAATTACATCTACAACCAGCAATCCCTGTTCGACTTCACCGGGTTTCCCAACCCGGGTGGCAAGACCTCGATTTGCCTGACCAATCAAACCAATTGCAATGTCGGCGTGCTCAACACACCGATGAACGGCCAGGGTGGTGTGGTCAAGGGCATCGAACTGAGTGGTTCGTTCGAAGGCGCACTGTTGAGCAAGTACCTGGAGGGCTTCGGGCTTCTGGCCAGCGTTTCAAATACCCAAAGCACCATCAAGCCCAATGGCCCCGATGGCGCCACAGCGTCACTTCCCGGACTGTCCGGACTGGTTTCCAACGTGACGGCGTTTTACGAAAAGAACGGGTTCTCGACCCGCATCAGCCAACGCCAGCGTTCGCCTTTCCGCGCTGAGGCATTGGGCCCTCACGGCGACCGCGTCGCTACCGAAATCATGAAAGACTCGGTTGTCGACTTCCAGATCGGCTATGCCTTCGAGACCGGCGCGTACAAGGGACTTTCCGTGTTGTTGCAGGTGAACAATTTGAAGGACACGCCGTACAAGGAACGTATCGTCGGCGGTGTCAACGGCAATATGGATGCCTTGATGATCCAAAACTCCTATGGACGTCAGGTGCTGCTGGGACTGAACTACAAGATGTAAGCGCAGGCCGAGATCCCCGTCGCGTGTGCCACGGGGATCTCTCATTTCTGGAATGCCATGAAGACATTGAAAACGATTCTGAGTGCGGTGCTATTGGGTTTGTGCATTGGCCAAGCGTATGCGGCTGACACCAAGGAGGAAGTGACGGACTGGCCCAATCTCGCGGCCTACCGAGCCTCCAATGTCGCAACCGGTTTGCCCGCCAAGGGTGAGATGCGCGTGGTTTTCATGGGCGACTCGATCACCGAATTCTGGACCAAGAGCTATTGGGACAAGACCCACATCAACCGCGGCATCAGCGGCCAGACCACGCCGCAGATGCTGCTGCGCTTTCGCCCCGACGTGATCGCGCTGCAACCGAAGGTCGTGGTGATCCTTGCCGGCACCAACGACATCGCCGGCAATACCGGCCCTGCGACGAACGAGATGATCGTCGACAACATCGCCTCCATGGCCGACTTGGCGCGGGCGCATCACATCCAGGTGGTGCTGGCTTCGGTGCTGCCGGCGGCGGGCTTTTACTGGAACCCGCAAGCCAAACCGGCGCCGCAGATCGCCGACCTGAATGAGAAGATCAAGGCCCTGGCCAAGGTTCAAAAGCTGGTCTACCTGGACTACTACGCCGCCATGGTGGACGAACGCCCGGGTCTGAAGAAGGACTATTCCGAAGACGGCGTGCACCCGAATGAAGCCGGCTACAAGGTCATGATCGCGCTGGTCGACCGGGTCCTTGCCGCGGCAGCCAAGCGCCGATGAGCGTGCTGCCTCAGCGTTCCCGTTCGCTGGACGTGCTGCGCGGCCTGACGCTGGCGCTGATGATCATCGTCAACATGTCGATCAGCGAGGACAAGTCCTACGCGCCGCTGCTGCACGCGGTCTGGCATGGGCTCACGCTCACCGATCTGGTGTTTCCGACCTTTTTGTTTGTCGTGGGAACGGCGCTGAGTTTCACGCTGGAGAAGTACCAGAGCCTGGGCGAGGCGGCGGTGCTGCAAAAAATATGCACGCGTACCGCGCTGATCTTCCTGTGCGGCTATCTGCTGTACTGGTTTCCTTTTTTTGACATTGACAAGGCGGGTGGCTGGAGCCTGCTGCCGCTGGCCAAGACGCGCATCCTGGGCGTGCTGCAGCGCATCGCCCTGTGCTTTTGTCTGGCCAGCCTGCTGCTGCATTACGGGCGCGAAAAAGTGGTCGTGGTCTTTTGCGTTGCGGCGCTGCTGGCCAACTGGTGGCTGTTATGGGCCTTGGGTGACTACACGCTGCAGGGCAATGCCGCGCTCAAGCTCGACCTGTTGATTTTGGGCGAGTCCCATATGTACCGTGGCGAGGGCATTCCCTTCGATCCGGAAGGGCTGTTGGGTACGCTGCCCGCCACGGTGAATGTGCTCGCAGGCTATTTCGCCGGGCGCTTCGTGCGCGCTCAAGGCGCCAGCTACCAGACGATCGCCAAGCTGCTGATGGCCGGCGCGTTGTGCATCGTTCTGGCCCTGTGTTGGAGCAGCGTGCTGCCGCTGAACAAGAAGCTCTGGACCAGCTCCTATGTGCTGGTGGCCATCGGCATCGACCTGGCGCTGCTGGCGATCCTGGCCTACCTCATTGATCTGCGAAAGCTCATAGCTGGAACCTATTTTTTCGAAGTCTTCGGCAAGAACACCTTGTTCATTTACCTGTTCGCCGAAGTGCTGATGAGCATTGGCTGGATCGCCCATGTTGGCAAACTGGCGCTGTTCGACTGGCTGTACGAGAACGGATTTCAGTGGTGGGCCGGCGACAAGAACGGCTCGCTGGCGTTTGCCCTGGTGTTCATGCTGGGCTGCTGGCTCGTGGGCTATGCCATGGACAAGAAACGCATTTTCATCAAGCTTTAGTACCCCCATGACCTCTGCCTCCACCGTGCCCCAGGCCAGCGCCGCGCTGATCGGCGAGTCCGTGCGCCTGCCCAACGCCGCGGGCCTGCATGCGCGCCCGGCCGCGATGCTCGTGGCCGAAGCCAAGAAGTTCCAGTCGATCATCCGCCTGCTGCGCGACGGCGAGGAGGTCAACGCCAAGTCGGTGGTCGCCATCATGGGCCTGGGCACGCAGCAGGGCGACGCCATCCAGGTCAAGGCCACAGGGAGCGACGCCGAGGACGCTGTGCGGGCCCTGTCGGCGCTGCTGGCACAGGGCTGCGGTGAGGCGCACGAAGCGACGCACGAAGTGGCGCCGACGCCACCGGTGGCCCTGGTGGCTGCCAGCACCAGCTTCGTGTCGTCGAATGTGCTGGTCGGGGTCTGCGCCTCGCCGGGACTGGCCGTGGGGCGCGTCGTGCAGTTCCGCCAGGTGACGATAGACGTGAACGAATGCGGCGAAACGCCGGCGCTGGAGCGTGGCAAGCTCGACGCCGCGCTGCTGGCCGCAGCCGATCAGATCGAACTGCTCAAGCTAGGCTTGGGCGACCCCCTGGGCGTGAAGATTCTGCACGCCCATCTGGCGCTGCTGCAGGACCCCGATCTGCTGGAACTGGCCGATCATGGCGTGAGCCAAAACCAGAGCGCGGGCCTGGCCTGGCGCGAGGCTTTTGGGCAGACCGCCAGCCGTCTAGAGGCCTTGCCTGGCGCGCACAACGCCCTGTTGCGCGAGCGCGGCAATGACGTGCGCGACGTGGGGCGGCGCGTGCTGGCGCTGCTTGCCGGTGTCAGCACAGCGCAGATCGAACTGCCAGCCGGCGCCATCCTGATCGCGGACGAACTCACGCCCTCCGACACGGCCGCATTGGACCGCAGCAAGCTGCTGGGCTTTTGCACCACGGGTGGTGGCGCCACCAGCCATGTGGCGATCCTGGCGCGGTCCTTCGGCATCCCTGCCGTGTGCGGCATTCATGAAGGCGCGCTGACGCTGGCCCAGGGCACGCTGGTCGTGCTCGACGGCGCGCAGGGCCGTCTCAGCCACAGCCTGGAAGAAGGCGAAATCACGCTGGCTCTGGCAGAGGTGGCGCAGCAGACAGCGCAGCGCGAGCAGGACAAGCTGGGGTCAGCGCATGCCGCCGTCACCACCGATGGTCAGCGCATTGAAGTGGTCGCCAATGTACGCAATGCCCAGGAAGCGCAAGAAGGCGTGGCGCTGGGGGCCGAGGGCGTGGGCCTGCTGCGCTCCGAGTTCCTGTTTGACGACCGCCTTACCGCACCCGACGAGGACGAGCAGGCCGCGGCCTATTGCGCCGTGGCACAGGCACTCGGTCCACAGCGCACCCTGGTCGTGCGCACGCTCGACGTGGGCGGTGACAAACCCCTGCCCTACCTCCCCCTGCCCCGGGAAGACAACCCCTTCCTGGGACTGCGCGGTGTGCGCGTCAGTCTGGACCAGCCCGAAATGTTTCGCGCCCAGCTGCGCGCCATCCTGCGCGCCACGGGACTGGCCAGGCTGCACATCATGTTCCCCATGATCGCCACGCTGGAAGAGTTGCGTGAAGCCCGTGGCATCCTGGCCGAGGAGGCGGCCGCCACGGGTCACAGCGACTTCTTGGTCGGCGTGATGATCGAAGTGCCCTCGGCGGCCCTGCTGGCCGAGCAGTTGGCGCGCGAGGCCGATTTTTTCTCCATCGGCTCCAACGACCTGACCCAGTACACGATGGCCATGGACCGCGGCCACCCCAAGCTGGCACGCCAGGCCGATGCCTTGCACCCCGCCGTGCTGAAGATGATTGCGCTCACCTGCGAAGGCGCGAGACGCCACAGCAAGTGGGTGGGCGTGTGCGGCGGCATGGCCTCGGACCTGCTGGCCGTGCCGGTGCTGCTCGGTCTGGGCGTGCAGGAGCTCTCGGTCTCCGTGCCCGCCATCCCCGCCATCAAGGCGCTGGTGCGGCGCCTGTCCCTGGCCGACTGTCAGGCGTTGGCGCAGGAGTTGCTGCAGCTCGGCACAGCCGGCGAAGTGCGCGCGCGCCTGGCGGCGTTTGCACCATGAATCATGTGTGCCGCCATTCGTCATTGCGAGGAGGCGTGCCGACGTGGCAATCCATCGTTGAAGACCAACAGCCTGGATTGCTGCGCTGGCCGTCACTGCGAGGAGCAAGGCGACGCGGCAGTCGCAATGACGAATTCGATCACTTCGGCCTCGCGATGACGGGTCCCCTGGTGGGCATGCGTCCTGTGAAATCAGAACATAGAAGAGGAACATCAGCATGAGCACCCTGGGTTATCTGCAAAAAATCGGCCGGGCCCTGATGGTGCCGGTGGCAACGCTGCCGGCCGCGGCGATCATGATGGGCATAGGCTACTGGATCGACCCCAATGGCTGGGGCTCGGGCAACGCGGCTGCGGCGCTGCTGATCAAGGCCGGTGCGGCCATCATCGACAACATGTCCATCCTGTTTGCCGTGGGCGTGGCCTACGGCATGTCCAGGGACAAGGACGGTGCTGCGGCGCTGGCCGGGCTGGTGGGCTATTACGTGCTCACCACCATACTGTCGCCGGGGGCGGTGGCGCAGATCCAGGGCATTCCCCTGGAGCAGGTGCCCAAGGCCTTTGGCAAGATCAACAACCAGTTCGTCGGCATTCTGACCGGCGTCATTGCGGCCGAGTTGTACAACCGTTTCAGCCAAGTGGAGCTGCACAAGGCCCTGGCCTTCTTCAGCGGTCGCCGCCTCGTTCCCATCGTGACTTCCTTCGTCATGATCGTGGTGGCCTTCGTGCTCATGGCGGTGTGGCCGGTGATCTACAACGGACTCGTGGCCTTTGGCATGAGCATCAAGGACATGGGCCCGGCCGGCGCCGGCATCTATGCCTTCTTCAACCGGCTGCTCATTCCCGTGGGCTTGCACCATGCGCTGAATTCGGTGTTCTGGTTCGACGTGGCCGGCATCAACGACATCCCCAACTTCCTGGGCGGCGCCAAGTCGCTGGCCGAGGGCAAGGCCGTGCTGGGCGTGACCGGCATGTACCAGGCGGGCTTTTTCCCCATCATGATGTTCGGCCTGCCCGGTGCGGCGCTGGCGATATACCACACGGCGCGTCCCGAGAACAAGGAGCGCGTGGCGTCCATCATGATCGCCGCCGGCTTCGCCTCGTTCTTCACCGGCGTGACCGAGCCGCTGGAATTCTCCTTCATGTTTGTCGCGCCGCTGCTCTATGTGCTGCACGCCCTGCTGGCAGGCCTGTCGGTCTATCTGGCGGCCGCCATGCAGTGGATCACCGGCTTCGGCTTCAGCGCCGGCATGGTCGACATGGTGCTGTCGTCGCGCAACCCGCTGGCCAAGAACTGGCCCATGCTGATCGTCCAGGGTCTGGTGTTTTTCAGCGTCTACTACTTTGCCTTTCGCGCCGCCATCACGGCGCTGAACCTGAAAACGCCGGGGCGTGAGGACGAGGATGCCGACGCAGTGGCTGCGCCCGCAGCAGTTGCATCGGGCAGCACGGCCGAGCTGGCCCAGGCCTATGTCGGCGTCATCGGTGGCGCTGGCAATGTGGTGAATGTCGACGCCTGCATCACGCGCCTGCGTCTGAGCGTGAAGGACGCGGATCAGGTGAATGTCGCAGCCGCCAAAAGCCTGGGCGCCAGCGGCGTCATCAAGCTGAACAAACAGAACGTGCAGATCGTGGTCGGACCCCGCGCCGAGCTGATTGCCGATGCGCTGCGCCGGCAATTGGCCGGTACGGTCAGCGTCGCCGTGCCCGCACCTGCTGCGCTGGTGGTCGCTGCAACGGTCCCGATTGCGCCTGCCGCAACGGACGACCTGGTGCTGCTGGCCCCGGTCAGCGGCGAAGTCGTGGCCTTGGCCGATGTGCCCGACGCGGCCTTCGCCAGCGGCGCCGTGGGGCAGGGCCTGGCGATCCGCCCCACGGGGAAACTGGTGGTCGCGCCCTGCGACGGCACCCTGGCGAGCATCTTCAAGACGAATCACGCCTTTGCCATGGTGACCGAAGCGGGCGCCGAAATCATCGTGCACATCGGCGTCGATACCGTGAAGCTCGGCGGCCAGGGCTTCAAGCGCCTCGCGGTCGCGGGCAGCCAGGTCAAGGCCGGTGACCCGGTGCTGGAACTCGACCTCGACTACCTGGCCGTCCACGCGGTGTCCACCATCAGCCCGGTCGTGTTGTCCAACGCCGACGAGTTTTCCGCGCTGAGCCATCTGGCCGGCGGCAGCGTGCAGGCCGGCAAGACGGTGCTGTACAGCTTCAGGAAGCTCTGAGCATGCCCTCCATTAAGCATTGGGGTCAGGCGCTGTTTCTGGTGCTCAGTCTGCTGGGTGGAGCCGCGCAGGCAGCACCAGATGCCACGCCATCGGCGCCCTTGCAGCTGCGCTGGGAGGTGCAGCGCAGCGTCTTCAGCCCCGAGCATCCGGGCGGGCGTTCCCTGTCCACGTTCACGCTGACCAACCTCGGCGCCAAGCCGCTGGGCGACAAGGGCTGGGCCCTGTATTTCAACTGCATCGCCGGGGTCGAGCTGGGCCCGGTGCAGGGCCATCTGGTGTTCGAGCATGTCAGCGGCACCTGGTTTCGTCTGCGCCCCACAGCGGGCTTTGTAGCGCTTGGGCAGGGGCAGACGCTGCAGGTCCCGTACTTCCATCCCGAGATCATGCTCAAGACCGCCAAGGGCCCCACCGGACCCTATGTGGTGTTCGACGAGCATCCCGAGGTGGGCCTGGCGATCGCCGACTACCGCATGCTGCCCTTCACCCGCGCCGAGCAATGGGATCAGGGCCCGAGTAACGCCATGCCCGTCGTCACGGCCGAAGAAACCTATAGACGCAATGCGTCAACCGTCGAGCTGGACGCGGCCGCGCTGGCGCCGGTCTTCCCGACGCCGCAAAAGTTTGAACGTCTGTCCGGCACGCTGCACTGGAACGCCATGCCTGCGGTGCTGGCCGCGCCTGCCTTGAAGAATGAAGCGGCTTTTGCGCGCGCCCAGTTGTTGCCCTACTTCACTTCCGACAAGCCCGACCTGAAGGCGCCGGCGCTGCGCCTCGTGCTCGGACCCATTGCCGGTCAGGCATCCCCCGAAGCCTATGAGCTGCGCATCGACGCGTCGGCCGGCGTCACGCTCACCGGCAACTCGGCGGCCGGCGTGGCGCGCGGCCTGCAGTCGCTGCGCGAGTTGTTGCCGCCCCATCCCGAACCTGGCCTGTCGCTGCCGGCGCTGTCGATCAGCGACGCACCGCGCTTTGCCTACCGCGGCTTTCAGCTCGATGTGGCGCGCAACTTCCAGCCCAAGGCCACGGTGCTGCGCCTGCTCGACCTGATGGCGCGCTCCAAGCTCAACGTCTTTCACTTTCACCTCACCGACGACGAGGGCTGGCGCCTGGAAATCCCGGGACTGCCCGAACTCACCACGGTGGGCGCGCGCCGCGGCCACACCCTGGATTCGCGCACTCACCTGCAACCGGCCTACGGCTCCGGCCCCGACGTGCGCGACCCTGCTGGCAGCGGTTTTTATACGCGCGCCGACTACGTCGAGATCCTGCGCTATGCGGCGGCGCGTCACATCGAGGTGATCCCGGAAATCGAGATGCCGGGGCACGCCCGCGCGGCGGTCAAGGCCATGGAAAGCCGCAGCCTGCAACTGCAGAAATCCGGGCGCAGCGATGCCGACCGTTACCTGCTGAGCGATCCGCTGGACAAGTCCGTCTACCGTTCGGCCCAGCTCTACACCGACCAGGTGATGAACCCGGGTCTGCCCTCGACCTATGCCTTCATCGAGCACGTGATTGCCGAGGTGGTCAAGCTGCACCGCCAGGCCGGCGTCAAGCTCAACACCATCCACGTCGGCGCCGATGAACTGGCCAATGGCGCCTGGGAAAAGTCACCGGCGACGCAGGCCCTGATGCAACGCGAGCAGTTGGCCTCGACCACCGAAGTCTGGGACTATTTCTACGACCGCGTCGACCGCATGCTGCGGCGCCACGGCCTGTTCGCCTCGGGCTGGGAAGAGTTGGGCGCGCGCAAGGTGAAACTGCGCGGCGCCGACCGGCTGATCCCGAACCCGCAGTTCACGCAGCGCGGCTTTCGGCTCTGGGTCTGGAACGATCTGGACGAGGCCCAGGACCTGGCCTACCGCCTGGCCAACGCCGGCTACAAGACCATCCTGGCGCCGGCCACGCACCTGTATTTCGACATGGCGCACAACCGGAATCCGGACGAGGCGGGCGTGAACTGGGCGGCCTATGTGGAACTGGACACGGTGTTCGATTTCATTCCCTACGACTTCATCCGCAAGTCGCCCACCGACGCCACGCCCGTGGCCGGCTTTGACGGACTGACCGACTACGGTCAGCGCAATGTCCTGGGCCTGGAGGGCACGCTGTTCTCCGAGACCGTGCGCGACCGCGCCACCCTGGACTACCTGCTGATGCCGCGCCTGCTGGCGCTGGCCGAGCGTGCCTGGGCTGCTGATCCGGCCTGGGCCCGGGAAACCGATGCGGCACGCGCGCAGACGCTGCGCGACGCCGACTGGTCGGCGTTTGCCAACCAGTTGGGCCAGCACGTGTTGCCGCAGCTCGATGCGCAACTCCCCGGTGTGGCGTACCGCATCGCGCCACCCGGTCTCAAGCTGGTTGCAGGACAGGTGCTGGCGAACCACCAGTTGCCCGGGTTCGAGTTGCGCTACAGCAGCGACGGCAGCGAACCCACGCGCAACAGCGCGCTGGTGGCCGGTCCGATCAGCGCGAGGGGGGTGATCCGTGTCGCTGCCTTCAGCCCGGCGGGACGTCAAGGGCGCTCTTCGCGCATCGAGAATCCCTGAGCTTCAGTGGGTCTTCTTCAGCCGTGGTGTTTCGCGCCTGTCGTTCCATTTTTCCTGGCATTCGAGCAGTGCCTGCCGTGCTTCATCGCGCTCCTGCGCCAGGCGCATGCAGTCTTCGTTCATCAGGTGCATGGAATGTTCCAGCGCCTCAAGCTTGTCGGCCAGCGCGCACAGCGTGTCAATGGTGTTCTGCGCCATGCCGCTGGCGCTGCCGTTGATTCGCGTTGCCAGGTAACGAGCTATTTCAATCCTGTGCATGGAACTGTTCCCCTTGGATGGCCGTCGAAAAATGATGGCCTCGCGCCGTGGCTGGGCGCTTGGTCTAGTTGGATGCTAAGCGTACTGCCTTAACAACATCGGAAGTACAGCGGTTCGCGGGTGATTTCAGGCCGCGACTTGTCGGTACAGGTCCAGGTAATTCAGCGCACTGGCGTTCCAGCCAAAATCAGTTTGCATGGCGCGCTGCGCCACGGCGTCCCACTCCCTGGGGCGCGCGTACAGCGCAAAGGCGCGGCGCAGGGCGCGGCCGAAGGCGTCGGTGGAGAAATCATCGAACACAAAGCCGTTGGCGCTGTGCTCGGCCAGGTTCTCCAGCGTGCAGTCCACGACAGTGTCGGCCAGGCCGCCGACGCGGCGCACCAGCGGCAGGTTGCCGTATTTCAGGCCGTACATCTGCGTCAGGCCGCAGGGTTCGAAGCGCGAGGGCACGAGCGTGACGTCGGTGGCAGCGAAGATGCGGTGTGCCAGCGACTCGTCGTAACCCAGATTCACGGCCACAGCCTGCGGTGATTTTTCGGCGTGCGCCATCAGGGCCGCCTCGAGCCAGGCTTCGCCGCTGCCCAGCACCACCAGCTGGCCGCCGCGCGCGATGAGGTCGTCGATCGCGCTCAGCACCAGGTGCAGCCCCTTTTGCTCGGTGAGCCGGCTCACCACGCCAAACAGCGGCGCGCGTGGCTGAACCGCCAGACCCATTTCCTTTTGCAGTGCGGCCTTGCAGTGCGCCTTGCCGGCGGGCTTGAGCGCATCAAAGGCAAAGGGAATCAGCTTGTCCGTGGCCGGACTCCACACCGCCTCGTCCACCGCGTTCAGGATCCCCGACAGCATATTGGCGCGACTGCGCAACAGGCCGTCCAGGCCGCAGCCCTGTTCCGGCGTCTGGATTTCCCGCGCATAGGTCGGGCTGACGGTGGTGATACGGTCGGCGTAGTACAGCCCGGCCTTCATGAAGGAGAGCTGGCCGTGAAACTCCAGGCCGTGCATGGCAAAGGCCGCCTCCGGCAGCCCCAGCTCGGCAAAGTGCTGGCGTGCAAACACGCCCTGGTAGGCCAGGTTGTGCACGGTGTAGACGCTGCCCACGCGCTGCGCCTGGCGCGCGCGCGCGTAGTGCAGGTAGGCTGGCGCCAGCGCCGCGTGCCAGTCGTGGCTGTGTACCACCTGCGGCTGCCAGGACTTGTCCAGCGCCTGCGCCAGCTGTGCGGCCACCCAGCCCAGCAGGGCAAAGCGGCGGTAGTTGTCGGCGTAGGGTTGGCGTTGCGCGTCCTCGTAGGGGCTGCCCGGGCGCTGGTACAGCGCGGGGGCATCGATGACATAGGCCTGCGTCGCCAGACTGGCCAGGGAGCCCTGCAGCAGCCGCACCCGCTCGCCCCAGGGCGCGGTCAGTTCGGCCAGCAGGCTGGCGTCCTGCAGGTCCTGCAGGATGGGGGCAAAGCCCGGCAACAGCAGGCGTACATCGCAGCCCACGGCAGTGAGTGCAGCGGGCAGCGCGCCGGCAATGTCGGCCAGGCCACCGGTCTTGAGCAGGGGAAAAATTTCGGCGCTGACCTGCAGGACTTTCATGGAGTCTCCATCAGTGCAAGCTTCTTCAGCATCTCCTTGGTGATCAGCACCACGCCGCTCTCGGTGCGCTCGAAGCGCTTCGCGTCGAGCGCCGCGTCCTCCCCCACCACCAGTCCTTCGGGCAGCTCGCAGTTGCGGTCCACCACGACACGGCGCAGCCGGCAATGCCGGCTCACCGTCACATTGGGCAGCAGCACGGCTTGCTCCACATGGCAGAAGGAATGCACGCGCACTTCGGAGAACAGCACGGAATGCGCCACGTAGGAGCCCGAGACAATGCAGCCGCCCGAGATCAGCGTGTTCACCGCCACGCCGGTGGCGCCATTCTTGTCGGGCACGAACTTGGCGGGCGGCAGCTGGCGCTGGTAGGTCCAGATCGGCCAATCCGTGTCGTAGATGTCGAGCTCGGGCGAGGTCGACGCCAGATCCAGGTTTGCGGCCCAGAACGCGTCTATGGTTCCCACGTCGCGCCAATAGGGCCGCTTGGTCTT
>CAIKVZ010000196.1 GCA_903830985.1 uncultured beta proteobacterium | reverse complement strand
GCCCAGATTGAGCCCGAAAGGCTCCAAATTCAGACGGAAATCGACCTGAATTTGCGCGAAAACGCATTTTTGTTTTCATTTTGTGAATTCGCCTCGCTCAGTTCACTCTGTGGCGAGGGTTGTGCAGACCATCCTTAGACCTCGACAAAGCGCTGATGTGGCACTTCGTTGCGTGCCCATCATGAAGTACGCCATTCGTGCGAGCTTGTGGCCCATGAGCGCCACCTTGAGCGCACCCAGCGGGGTGTTCAGGTTGCCAACAAACCTTGTTTGACGGGTTTGCCCACCCGGCGTCGCTGCGTCAGCGCCTGGAAGCGGCCCACGAGATCAGTTCGGCACCGCTCTTGAGGCCGAGCTTTTTCTTCAGGCTGGCGCGGTGAATGTCCACCGTGCGGGCGCTGATGTTCAGCTCAAAGGCCGCCTCCTTGGTGGTCTTGCCCAGGCTGAGTTTCTCCAGCACTTCGAGCTCGCGGGTGCTGAGCTTGGCGTTGCCTGCTTGGGCCGGGTCGCTGGCATGCGGGGTTGACTGGGGCTTGAGCCGATTGAGCATTTGGACACTGACGGCAGGGCTGACCCAGATCTGACCATCGAGCACGGCCAGCACCGCCTGCAGCGCAAACTGCAGCGCGGTTTCTTTCATCAGGTAGCCGCGCGCTCCCAGTGCCACGACCTGTTCGGCATAGATCAGCTCGTCGTGCATGGAGATGATGAGCACGGGTCTGCCGTGCTGCGCGGCAACCACGCTGCGCACGGTGTCCAGGCCATGCGAGTCGTCCATGGACAGGTCGCTGATGACCAGGTCTGGCTGGTGCTGTGCAATGCCCAGCAGGCCGTCGTGCAGGTTGGCGGCTTCGCCGACAAGTTTCAGGTCCGGCCAGGCACTCAGCAGCGCGCTCAGACCAAAGCGCACGATGTCATGGTCGTCCAGGATGAAGATGCTTGGCATCAGACAGACTCCAAACCCCAGACGATGGACACGGTCACGCCGCCCTCGCTGTTCACATACCATTTGAATGCGCCGTCAATGATCTTGGCTCTGGCCTGCATGGATTTCAAACCAATTCCTCTGGAACTGTGCCCCTCGCCGGGCTGGGGTAACACCTGGCCACCGTTATCGACCACGGTCATGGCCAGGCAATCTTCGCGCTCTTCCAGGCCGACCACGATCTTGCTGGCGTGTCCGTGCTTGACGGCGTTGACCAGCGCCTCCTGGGCAATACGGAAAAGGTGGTTGCCGGTTTCTGCATCGACCTCCTCAAAATCACCGTCCATGAAGAACAGGCACTGCACACCGGCCAGCTTGGCATAGTCCAGGCACAGGCGTTCCAGGGATCGCCAGAAGGCCCCGGGCAATGCCGCCACCGGCACCAGACTGTGCGCCATGGCGCGGCTGGACTGGGCCGCGATTTGAATTTGTTCCAGGGCCATCTGGATGTCGGCAGCCAACTCAGGGTGCTTTTGCACGATCCCACCGAGCAGCATGACCACGCCTGCCAGGCGCGAGCCCATGGAGTCATGCAGTTCACGTGCGATATGCGCCTGTTGCTCCTCCAGTTGGGTCACCAGCAGCCGTTCGTAGCGGTCTTCCGAGGCGCGGATCTCCTGCTCCACCCGGGCCAGGTCGCCAATGGCCGTGACGGATGCCAAAAACTGGGGCTCACCATTCCAGGGGACGATGGAGCCACTGACCAGGCAGGTGACGACCACACCCCCATTGCCGTTCAACTTCAGCAACTTGGGCGGCAGTGTTTCGCTGTAGGTCTTGGCCCGCTTGTGGCGTGCGCTCAGATAGTTCTGGTCCGTCGACGGAACCAGGCTGCCCATGCTCACATGGTCCATGGGCTGTGTGGCTGCATAACCCAGCAAGGACCGAAACGCCGGGTTGCAATACAGCAGCGCGGTTTCCGAAAACACCGCAACCCCGGTTTGCTGGTTGTCAAAACAGACCTGCAACGACAACTGGTTCGCTTCGATGGCGTGTCGGCCCAGTACGCTTTCAGTCACGTCGTGCACGGAGCCGAAGACGCGCACCACTTTTCCATCGGTCTGCTCCACCTGACCCAGCGTGTGAATCCAGCGCAGATGACCTTGGTCGGTGACGGCCTGCAGTTCCACGTCCCACCGCTCCCTGTGCGTCCCGCCCTCCTGAGCGCGTGCCACCGCGGCGCGGACCTTGGCCTGGCTGTCTGGCACAAAGTTGCGGCTGGCTTGTTCCAGGGTTAGCGGTCCCGAGGGCTCACGCTCGAAGATGCGAAAAACCTGTTCCGACCACGTCACCCGCATGCTGTTCAAGTCAATTTCCCAGCCGCCCACCTTCGCCACCGCGCCGGTTTGCTCCAGCAGTTCAGCCGTTGTTTGCAGTCGGGCTTGGCTGTCGCGCAGCGCCGCATTGCTTTGTTCCAGGCTGCGGGTTTGCTGCGCCACCATGTTTTCAAGATGACCGCTGTAGCGCGCCAATTGCAATTGATCGAGTTTTCGCTCGGTGATGTTGGTGTGCGTGATCACCACATTCACGTCATCGGCGGGACCTATTGGCGTCGCGACCAGGGTATACCAGCGTTGTTCGCTGGGCGAGTGGCAGGGGTAATCAAGACTGAACGACGGCACACGACCCTGCAGGACCTGCAGGATGCCGGCGCGCGCTTGCTGGGCCACACCCTCCACTGCGTCGCCCGGGCCATGGCACATGTCCAGGTAATTCACCCCAACGCCGGTGTGCGGTGTCGCTTGCCCGGGCTGCTGGCTGTTGTCCAGGGCAAAGCGGCTCCAGCCTGAGTTGACCGCGACGATCACGCCCTTGTGGTCCAGCACCGCAATGTGAGAGGTCATGGCGTTCAAAATGCCGGACTTGAACGCTTCGCTCTGGCGCAGCTTGGCCTCGTGTTCGTTCAAGGTTTGCAGCAGCTGGTTGAAGCTGCCCACCAGCTCGCCGATTTCGTCCAGACGGGTCACCGGCAGCACGGGCGAAGACCGGTTTGCCTGCACAATTTCGGACAATTCCCTTGCCGTGCTGTGCAGTGGCGCGAGTTGGCGACGCAGCATCCACCAGGTGAGCCCGCCAGCCAGGACGGTCAGCAGGACGGTTGCCATCAGCAAGCGTTGTTGCTGGTGATGGACCGGTGCAAAGGCCACTGCAACGGGCACCGTGACGACGGCCCGCCAGCCCGCTATGGGGATGGTTCGGCTTGAATTCATCACCTCGCTGCCCAGCGCATTGACAAAGATGCCCGTGCTCTCGAAGTTGTCCATCATGCGGTCCATCACCGGACTCTGCCCTGCCGCAGGGATAGTTTCCATGATGCGGCGCTTGTCGGATGCGGTGACGATCATTCGGTCGTTTGGTGATATCAGCAAAAAGCCGGCGGATGGGCCGAACTTGCCCTGGGTGATTCTGTCCAGAAAGTTGGGAAGCCCGAGGTTGAAGGTTCCCACCAGTGCCCCGATGATCTGCCGCTTGGCGTCGCGAATGGGCGCCACGATGCTGAAAATCGGCGCACCCAGCTTTTTCCCCGGAGCCGGCCGGCCGATCACCGTTTTACCCTCGCGCAGGGGAACCGAGACCGAGTCGCGGTCCAGGTAATTGGTGCCAATCCGACCGGCCGACAGCGGCACGTCAGCAATCGCCGTGGCCTGCGTGTCGGTCACGAAAAGCCCCCCGTTGAACATCGATTGCAGGATGGTTTGTTGCGTCAAAAGTGCCTGCAAGTCTGACGGCGTCAGCATCAGGCGGGCGTCAATACGGCCGGCTATTTGCTCCAGCGCAAGCTTGCGATCGCTCAGTTCGTGGTCGATTTCGTCGGCGATCAGCGACACGGTCGAGAACTGCTGCTCGCCCACCAGGCGCTGCATGTCCTGGCGCAGCATGCTGCTGGCGTAGAACGAAAGTGCCCACAGGCTGAGCACAAAGATGGTCAGCGTGAACAGCGTCACACGGGTTTTGATGGATCTGCTGAATAGCGACTTGAGCTGCAAACCCAACACGTTCGCCCGGTTGATTGGAGGCCGCCCTTGCATGAACAGTCCTGTCCTGAGGGGCGCGTGCCTGATGGTCGATTGTATATACTAGTACACCGACACAGAGGTATCGGAACAAAATGAAAGTGGCGACGTGCTTTCGTGCTTCGCTATTTCTAGCGGCCCGCTGCACTCCAGTGGCCCAGCAATGCAGGCAGCCGCCGGCCCCAGTCATCGAGCCATTGCGGCAACTGATCCGCTGGCATGGGCCGGGCGATGAAGTAGCCCTGCGCCGTGTCGCATTCGCTTTGGCGCAGAAAGTCCCAGTCGGCCCGGTCTTCCACGCCCTCGGCCACCACCTGCATCTTAAGTTCGCGCGCCAAGTGCAGGCTGCCGCTGAAGATGGCGCGCCGGGTTGCATCGGTGACCGCGCCGTGCACAAAACTTTGGTCGATCTTGAGTTCGTCGAACGGGAAATTGCGCAACTGTGTGAGCGAGGAATTGCCGGTGCCGAAATCGTCGATTGACAGTCCGAAGCGCTTGAGCCGCAAGCGGGTCAACACCTCCAGCGGTGCGCGCAGGTCGTTCATCAAGCGGCTCTCGGTCACCTCCAGCACGATGGCGCCGGCCTCGACGCCGGCCCGGGCCGCCTTTTCTGCCACGAAGTCGGCAAACTCCAGAGTCGCCAGATTGTCCATCGACACGTTCACCGCCACCCTCAGTTTCAATCCGGCGTCGCTCCATGCGCGCGACTGCGCCAGCGCCGAACGCAGCACGACGCGGGTCAAATCGTCAATCAAGCCGTGCGCCTCGGCCAACTCGATGAACTGGTCCGGGAATACCAGTCCGTGCACCGGGTGGCGCCAGCGCACCAGGGACTCCACGCCGACCACGCGCCCATCGGACAGCGCCACCTTGGGCTGGTAGTAGTTCACCAGTTCGCCATTCGCGATGGCGCCGCGCAAGTCGTCAGCGCCATGGACCACCGTGACAGCGCGCGCCGGTCGAGCCGGTCGCGGCGCCCAGGTGTCGAGCAGAGCCGCCAGTGCTTCGTTGGGGACGGGCTTTTGCAGGTGACCCAGCAGCGATATCTTGTGGGCGCGCACCAGCGTGCTGGCCGACTGCAGCATGCGCTCGTCTTCGCCGCTGATGAGGATCAGACTGCCCGCGTAGCCGTGATCGACCAGGTGGCGCACGAACTCGATGCCATCCATCTGTGGCATGTTCAGGTCCAGCAGGATCAGGTCCGGTGGTCCGTGCGGCGTAGCGAACGCCTGCAACGCGGCGGCGCCGCTGGTATGGGTTGTCAGTGCTGCAAAGCCCAGCCGTCCCAACTGGTGCGCAAGCAGTTTGAGCATGTAGGCTTCGTCGTCGACCAGCATGGTCTTGATGCCGGCCTTATGCACGTTGATTCCCTCCTTGTGCAGCGACCGGCTCTGCGCACAACCCGAGCACGGCGGCGTGCACCGCGGCCATCTCGGCTTCGAAGCGCCAGGCCAGGTCGCGCAAGGCGCCAGGCGCTGCGGACTCCAGTTCGTCGCACAACGCGGCCAGTGCCATGGCGCCCACCGAGCGTGCCGATGATTTGAGTTTGTGTGCCAGCGCGCCGATCTGGGCCGCGTTCCCTGCGGCGCAGGCCGTGATCAGCTCGCCTCCGATGGCCGTGACGCCGAGGTCAAAGGCCAGCAGAAATTCCCGCAGCGTGGCCGGCTCGTTGCCCACGAGTGCTGCCAGCACCTTCACGTCCACACAGGGCCGCATTGCCGCGCTGCGTGGCGCCGACGGCGAAACGTCGTCCAGGGCCAGCAGGGTCGATGCTGCAATGAGGGGCGCACTCAGCCATTGGCCGATCACCGTTTGCAATTGCGGCATGGTGGTCGGCTTGACCAGCAACGCGTCCATGTCAGCGGCATGACATTTGTCGATCTCATCCGGCAGCGCATTCGCCGTCCAGGCAAATACCGGTGTGCGCGCCAGCGCCTGCTCCGCCTCGGCGGCGCGGATCGCGTGCGTCAGTGCGTAGCCGTCCATCACCGGCATATGGCAATCCGTGATGACCAGCGCAAAGCGCCCGACGCGCCACTTGGCCAGTGCTTCTTCGCCGCCTTCGGCACAGTCGCAGCGAAACCCGAGCAGCGCAAGCTGGCGCGCCATCACCTGGCGGTTCATGGCGTTATCGTCCACCACCAGCACCTGGGGTGCGTCTGGAGCCACCGCCAACGAGGGCGGGCGGTCCATCCACAGGCGCTGCGCTTCTTCCGGGGTGCGCATCGCGGACGCCGGTGCGATGGCCAGGGTGAGCGTGAAATGGAAGGTCGATCCCTGTTCGGGCGCACTGTGCACTTCGATTTTGGCGTCCATCAGATCGGCCAGCAGGCGGCAGATAGACAGGCCCAGTCCGGTGCCGCCATACATGCGTGCGGTGTCGGCGCTGCCCTGCTCGTAGCTCAGGAACAGGCGCTGCTGCACCTCGGGCGTCATGCCGATGCCGTCGTCGCGCACCGAAAAGCGCAGTTGCTCGGCGTCATCGAGCTGCTGCAGGCGTTCGACGCTGAGTTCGACCTTGCCGCCGCGGCTGAATTTGATGGCGTTGGCGACAAAGTTGTTCAGCACCTGCGACAGCCGCAGCGGGTCCACCCTGTGCGCCGCGCTGAGTCGTGTGTCGACCGAATGCAATAGTTGCACCCGGTTGTCGCTGGCCACCTGAGAATAGGTTTTGGCCACCTCGGCCACCAGCGCCGCGACCGAGACCGGCTGCTCGGCCAGTTCGAGCTTGCCCTGAGCGATCTTGGAAAAATCCAGGATGTCGTTCAGGATGCGCAGCAGGCTGCAGCCCGCATCGTGTGCCGATCGCAAGGTCTGCGCCTGCTCAGGGTCGAGCCGGGAAATCGACAGCAGTTCCAGCATGCCAATCAGACCGCCCAAGGGCGTGCGGATTTCATGACTCATATTGGCCAGAAAATCGGTCTTGGCCTGGTTGGCTTTTTCCGCCGTGGAACGCGCAGCTTCCAGTTCCATATTCTTTTCCTGCAGTACCCGGTCCAGACGCTTTCTTTCGGTGACGTCGCGCGCGGCGGCGAACACGCCCTGCAGCCGTCGGTTACGGTCGTAGAAAGTGGAGGCGCTGAACGACACCACAGTTTCCCGGCCGTCGCGGGAGCGTGCCGTGAGCTCATAGTTGGCCACAGCCTTTTCCTTGAGGACCAGATCGATGCTGGCTTCGGCCATCTCCGGGTCCGTGAAGTGGTGCTTGAACGGCGCGCCGATGAGTTCATCACGCGTGCAACCGGTGAGCAACTCCATCTGCTTGTTGACGTCGGAAATGATGCCCCCAGGATCGGTCGTCATGATGGCGTCGGTATTGGACTCAATCAACGAGCGCGTGTAGAACTGCTGGTCACGCAAACGCTGGTCAAGTTTCATTCGTTCGTCTTCAACCTGTTTGCGCGCGGTGTTGTCCGTGCCGATCAGCAAATAGCCAATGATGGTCTCTTGCTCGTCACGCAAGGCTGTGACCGATACCACGGCGGGCAAGCGGCTGCCATCCTTGCGCACGTACGTCAGCTCGTAGATGTCCTCGATGCCACGCTTGGCCTTGAACACCAGGGCCTCAAAGCCCGGCATGATGGTGCTGCCAAATACGGCGCTCAATTTGACAGCGCGGGCGATGAGTTCCTGCGGATCGGAAATGTCGGCGGGTGTGATCGTGTTGAGCACCTCTGACGCCATGTAGCCCAACATGCGCTCTGCGCCGACGTTGAAAATCTGAATCACGCCCTGTGCATCCGTGGCAATGCTGGAGAAGTTGGCGCTGTTGAAAATGGCGTTCTGCAGTGCGCCGGCCTTGAGGCGTTCCTCTTCGGCCTGCTTTTGCACCGTGATGTCCGAAACATAGCCATGCCAGAGTGTCCCGCCGTCCGCTTCGCGCTGTGGCAAAGAGTTGCCGGACAACCAACGCACGGCGCCATCGGCAAAACGCACCCGGTATTCACCGCTCCAGGGTGCCAATTCCCGCGCCGAGCGCTGGATGGATTCAGCCACACGGCCAATGTCGTCGGGGTGGATGAGGGTCAGCATTCTGGTGGCATCTTCCCGGACATCCTCCGGATCAAAGCCGTAAATATTCCGAAAAATTTCACTGGCATAGGGGAAGCAGGTACTGCCATCGGGTCGCTGGAGATACTGGTAGACCATGCCGGGCAAGAGGCTGGCAACCCTCTGGATGCGCATCAGCGTATCCCCCTGCGCCTGCTCCAGGCGGATGCGCTGGGTGATGTCGTTGTGCGCAATGACAACGCCCCCTTGTGCGGCATCTCCCATCGGCGTGACGTGCATGCTGAACCACTGCTGCTGGTGTGGCGAGTGGCACGGGTATTCGACCTTGAAACTGGGCAGGCGCCCCGCCAGTACGTCACGGATGCCCCGATCCATGCCAAAGTCGCAGCCCTTGCCCCGGGAAAATTCCTGGTCCGATGACACCGAGATGTCCAGGTAATTGGCGCCGAGTTCGGTGCCTTGCGTCACCGTCCCTGCAGGCCCCGCATTGGCCAGCCCGTATTGCCGCCATGACTGATTCACCGCCACGATGATGCCATCCGCGTTCAGCACCACTATTTCATCAGCGATCGAATCCAGAATGGTCTGCTTGAATACTTCATTTTTTTGGAGTTCGGACCGGTTCAATTTCTGTGCGGTGACATCGCTGATCGCCAAACACACAATGGATGCTTCGTCCACGCTCAGCATCGCACTGGCACTCAGCCTGACATCCATGGCGGCGCCGTTCCTGCTCAGCATGCGCAGTTCGCAGGAAAGTGGCAGTCTTGACGCAAACCATTGGTTGAGCAATGAATGAAATGCCGGGTGATCTTCCTCAAGGATGAATTCCGCCAGGGACTGTCGCAGCAGACCACAAGGCTCAATGTCCAATAGGCTCGACGCTGCGAGGTTGGCCTGATGGACGACACCGGTGGAACCGATGGCGAGATACCCCATGGGCGCGAGTTCAAACAGGTCGCGGCAGTGTGCGCGTGCGCACTGAAGCTCAAACTTCGCCCGTTTCAACTCGTGGCTGAGTTGCCATAGCTCGACATCTCTCCCGGTATGAATCGGACTTTGGACCGGGGGTTCGGAACTGGCGGTGCAGACCCATGACGCTGGGTCACTTGCCTGGGCTGTCTTTTCGGATGGCATGTAACTTCCTCGGAGCCGCGACGGCCGGCTTGACTGATATGGTTGAAATCGGAGCTTCCATGAGGCTCCCTGGCATCTGCGGCCAGAGGGCGCCCCTGCGCAGCACGCGGCGTTTTCCGCGGGCGGGTGATGATTCTGCCAAGATAGCGTTTTTGTCCGTGACAAAACAGTGCGGACAAATGTTTATTTTGACCGCTGGCCTGACGTTTGCCCCCGTATGTCGCGATAAATCCATCCCGGCCCTGATCGTGCAACTCAAGTGCCATGACCGGCGGGATCTTGAAAATGCCATGGCGTTGAACGTCAATTTTGAGCAATGCCCTCAAGACGCCGACTTTCTTTTGATCAGGCCATAATTCCGCGCCAGAAGAGCTGACGCCCCGTGCAGCCATCTCAATTCGCAGGAAAAATCATGAATCTGATATCGAATCTGAAAATCCGCGTACGCCTGGGCGCAGCCTTTGCCATGCTATTGATTCTTTCGTTGGTGACCGGGGTGTATGAAACTTCGCAGCTGGCCAAAGTGCAATCCAATGTGACTGACCTTGCCACCAACTGGATGCTGGCCGGACGCGCGTTGGGGGACTTCGACAACAGGGTCAATGGTCATCGCCGCATGGAATCGCGACTTCTGGTGGCGAGCGCGGCAGAAGAGTTCACTGACGCGGAAAAGGAGCTCGCTCGCTTTGTGACAGAAGCCGAGCAAAAATGGAAAGTCTATGCGCCGACGATTGACTCTGAAGAGGAGAAATCTCTTGCCGCTGACATTCAGACCAAGTTGAGTGCCTACTACAGCACGACGCCCAAACTCCTTCAACTGGCAAAGGAGGGTTCCGGGGATATGAAGGCGTATTACGCCAAGGAATCGAGAGCGGCCTTTGGCGCGCTGGAGGCGGCCATTGGCAAGGATCTGGCCCTGCAAGACAGGGGTGCGGAAAAGGCCTACAAGGACGCACAGGCGTCCTATGACAGCACCGTGGTGACGGTGTCGACGCTGCTGGTGGTCAACATCCTGCTGGGTGCACTGCTTGCCTATTTCATTACCCGATCCATTACGGTTCCCGTTGCCAAGACGGTGGCCGCAGCCAAGCGGGTGGCCGCAGGAGATCTGTCAGACGATATTCATGCTGAATCATCGGACGAAATCGGGCAGCTGGTGCAGGCCATTTCCGAAATGCAAAAGAGCCTGTGCACCGTGGTCTCGAATGTGCGCCAGGGTTCCGAAGGCGTCGCCACAGCCAGTGCGGAAATCGCCCAGGGCAACCATGACCTGTCATCCCGAACGGAAAGCCAGGCCAGCGCACTTGAACAAACCGCAGCGAGCATGGAGGAGTTGAGCTCCACCGTAAAGCAAAATGCCGATTCGGCTCGCCAGGCCAACCAACTGGCGCAGAGCGCTTCTGCTGTTGCGGTGCAAGGAGGGGAAGTCGTGAACGAGGTCGTTGCAACCATGAAGGGCATCAACGATTCGAGTCGCAAGATCTCGGACATCATCAGCGTGATTGAAGGCATTGCGTTCCAGACCAATATCCTGGCCCTGAATGCAGCGGTGGAGGCGGCGCGTGCCGGTGAGCAGGGGCGGGGCTTTGCCGTCGTTGCCAGCGAGGTGCGCTCTTTGGCGGGGCGTTCCGCGTCTGCTGCCAAGGAGATCAAGAGTCTTATCGATGCCAGTGTGGAGCGCGTAGCGCATGGCACGGCGCTGGTTGACAAGGCCGGGGTGACCATGACGGAGGTCGTCGGCTCGATCCGCCGGGTCACCGACATCATGGGCGAAATCAGCGCTGCCAGCAGCGAGCAGGCAGCGGGCGTTTCCCAGGTTGGAGAGGCCGTGAGCCAGATGGACCAGGTGACCCAGCAGAACGCGGCCTTGGTGGAGGAGATGGCCGCCGCAGCCAGCAGCCTGAAGAACCAGGCCCAGGATCTGGTTCAGGTGGTTGCGGGTTTCAAGTTGGACGCCGCTGGCCGTTCGTCCACGCCAACGAGGGCTGATGTTCGCGCTCCTTCATCCAAGCCCCTGCCGAGCCACGCGACAGAGCGAAGAACTGCGGCACCGATGGCAGGGAAGTCAGCACCCGCATCCGCCAAGCCAAATTCTGCCGCCTTCCAGTTGCCAAAATCGTCGCCAAAGGCTGCCTCGACGGCTGCAGCTGGCGCTGACGAATGGGAATCTTTTTAGGGGCCGCTGCCGGGCCTTTGCTATCCTGCGGGCATGAGCAAGACCGTACGCATTCTCACCCTGCTGCTGATCGTGCTTGCGGTCTCGGGTGCGCGCGCCCAGGGCCATGAGGTTCTGCCCTGG
>CAIKVZ010000195.1 GCA_903830985.1 uncultured beta proteobacterium | reverse complement strand
GGCGCAGCGCCCAGGCCGCCAGGGAAATCAAGGCGCTGATCGCCGCCAGCGTGACGCGCGTGGAGCAGGGCACGGCGCTGGTCGATCAGGCCGGCAACACCATGCAGGAGGTGGTGGCCAGCATCCGCCGGGTCACCGACATCATGGGCGAGATCAGCGCCGCCAGCCAGGAGCAAAGCCTGGGCGTGGCGCAGGTCGGCGAGGCTGTCACCAGCCTGGACCAGACGACGCAGCAAAACGCCGCCCTGGTGGAAGAGATGGCCGCCGCCGCCAGCAGCCTGAATTCCCAGGCCGGCGAACTGGTGCAGGCCGTGGCGACGTTCAAGCTGGGGTAGGGTGCGGGCGACTCGCAGGATTCGCTTCGGCCGCTTGCGCGATGCGCAGATCCATTTCTGCCATCACTTCGTCATGCGGTACGCCGGGGCGGGTGTCTCCAGACTGGCCTGCACCCGGGCTCGAAACCAGGCGTCGGGCGCCTGCGCTTCGGTTGCTGTTTTGAACTCGGATTCGATCGGGGACAGAACGGTGTTCATGGCGTCATTCCACGATCGCAATTCCCTTTTGTGCGGATCGCCTTCATGCCCGAGTCGGCGCACGGACAGCGTCTCTGGACAAGTTTGACTGGTGCCTCCGACAGGAATCGAACCTGTATCTGAGACTTAGGAGGTCCCTGTTCTATCCGTTGAACTACGGCGGCAAGACGGAGATTGTAAGTGGCGCAGCGACGTCACCTTGGACCGCTCTCCATCAGTCGTAGCGCAGCGTGAAGATCAGGTCGATGGCGCTTTGCTCGCCGGTCTGGGCGCGTACGGTGAAGCGGCGTGACAGATCGTAGAAGATGTAGAAGGTCCCCAGCGTGCCGGCCAGGCTGCGCTCGTAGGCGACGTAGAAGTTGCGCGACACGCGCTTGCCCAGGGTGACGCTTGCCGCCGTGCTGGTGGCGCCGGTGGCACTGGTGACGCTGCTGGCGCCGCGCACCGACAGTTCGTCCAGGCCCAGCGCCTGCGCCACGCCGCCAGACAGGCCCCGGCCCTTGCCGCCGAGCAGGGCCAGCGCCGCCTGCTGCAGCACGGCGGCCTCAGCCCCGCCGTTGGCGGCGCTGCGCCCCAGCAACAGCCAGGCCAGTTTTTCCGCGTCGGCCAGTTCGGGCTCCGAGTACAGGCGCACCACCGGCAGCAAGGCCGTGCCGAGGACTTGCACGCCCACCCTTTGCGTCAGGTTCGGCTTGATCGCCAGGATGTCGAGCGCCGGGTTGTCGTAGGGTCCGTTGAAGCGCAGCACGCCTTCCTCGATGTCGAGTTGCTGGCCGTAGGCCTTGTAGGTGCCGCCCACCGTGCGCAGTTCGCCGCTCAGGCGCGGCACATTGCCGCGCTCGGGTGTGCTCGCCAGGTCCAGCGTGCCGGCCAAGCGCGTGTTGATGCCGCGTCCCTGCACATGGAAGTCGGGCCCCAGGTCCAGGGTGATGGCGACGTCGGGCTGCACGCGCACCCCCGGTGCTGGCGCTGTCGTTGGCGCGGCGCCGGGACTGCCCGCGACGTTCCTGTTGCGCACGACCACGTCGTCACCCAGCGCCGGCGCCGTATCTTCCGGCAGTATGAAGCTGGCCTGGTCGGCCATGAGCCTGCCGCGTACCGTGAGCCTTCCCTGCTCCAGCCGGTTGCTCAGCTTGCCCGACACCACCAGGCGCTGGTCGGCGCGCGTGCTCACGCGCAGCCCCTTGGCCTCGACGTCCAAGGCCATGTGCAGGCGCGACAGCGCCGTCGCTGCCGTCGCGGTGCTCTCGTCCGCAGCCGTCCACAGCACCGAGCCCGTGCCCGAGAGTTGCCCACCCCCGCTGCCACCAGCCCCGAGGAGCTGGAACTCGCTGATCTCCAGCCGCTGACCGTCGACCTGGGCGCGCAGGCGGCCTTTGCTGAAGTCGATGCCGTCGACCACGGAGCGCACCGCCAGATCATTGGCCTGCAGATTGCCGCGCCACAGGGGCGCGCTGCGCGTGCCTGTGAGCGTGGCGTCGGCGTCGAGCGTGCCGCGCAGCCGCCAGCCCGGTGGCGCCAGCAGTGACCAGACACCCACCGGGGGCAGTTGTGCGTGCAGGCTGCCGGCCAGCGGTGCGTCCAGGGGCCAGGTCCAGGCGCCTTCGGCCAGCTGCAAGCGGGTGCTGAAGTCGGCCTGGGCCTGGCCGGCGCGTTCGCTGTCCCAGCGCAGCTTGGCCGCCACCTGCTCGCCGTCGGCCGTGAGCGACAACCGGGCCTCGCGCACGCCCGCGCTCAGGTTCGCCAGGTTGCTGTCTTCGGCCAGCAACTGCAGGTCGCCGCTGGTGCGCTGCAGCGTGGCGCGCAGGCGCAGCGCTTCGCCACCGCTGGCCTCCCATTGGCCGGCCAACTGCAGGTCGCCGCGCAAACCCAGATTCGCCATCCTGGTGCGCCCCGCCAACTCCAGCCAGGCCAGCGGCAGGCCCTGCAGACTGCCCTGGCTGAGCCAACTGCTGCGGCTGCCTGCACCGGCGCCCGTTTGACTCCAGCGCGCGGCTTGCCACTGGATGGCGGCGGCACCCGGCACCGGCCCGGTCAGGCTGGCGCTACCCGCGCCAAGATCCAGGCTGCGGGCGCTGGCTCCCGGTCGCCAATCCAGCGCCACGGTTTGGTTCAACTGCAGCGTCCACAGGCCGGGGCGCAGGCTGTCCTGGGCGCTGAACTGCGCGCTGCCCAGGCTGGCCTGCCAGCTGCCGTCGCCCTTGCGCCCGGCTTGCGCCTGCGCCTGCAGGGACAGCTGCAGGCTGGCGTTTTGCGCCTGGCCGCGCAGCTTGAGTTCCATGGCAGCCAGCGCACCCGACAGGTCGGCCTGCAGGTCTGTCAGACGCCAAACTGCCGTGGCGCCGGCCAGTTCCATGCGGGGTGCGCGCAGGCTGGCTTGCAGCAACAGGTCGCGGCCCTGGTTTTGCCAGCCGCCGTTCCAATGGCCGTCGACATTGACCGCGCCCGCCAGCGATGTCGCCAACGCTGCCGGCGCCCCGGGCAGGCGTGCCAGCCAGCGGGTCGCCAAGGAGGCGTCGCTCACCTTGAGGCTGAGGTCTCCCTTGCCTTGGGCTGCGGACAGTTGTCCGTCCAGCAGGGCGGTGCCGCCGGGCAGCGTCAGCGCCAATCTGGCGTCTGCGGCCTGGGTGAGGGTGTCAAAGTTGAGGCGCCCCTCCAGCCGGGCTTCATCGGCCTGCAGCGTCAGGAATTCAAGCGCCAGCCGCGGTGCCTGCCACAGCCCCTTGGCCTGCAACTTCTGCAGGCGCAGCCCGGCCAAGGCTTTGAGGGGTGCCGCCTGCTGCGCCGCGGATTGGAGCGCAAGCTCGAAGGCGATGCCCTTGGCCGCCTGCTGCGCGCCCAAGTTGCCTTCCAGTGTGTTGGCGCCCAGACGCGAGTCCAGCGCATTCAAACGGATGCCGTGCACGCTGGCGCTGGCCTGCCAATGCGGGCCCGCCGTGTTGGGCGGACTCACGCGGCCCTGGCCCTCGATGCGGCCGCCGGCGGCGCTGGCCTGCAAGGCCTCGATGCGCCACTGCCCGGCGTCATAGGCCAGTTTGGCCTGCAGGCTGTCCAGCGGCAGGCGCTGCAGGTCCCAAGGCCCGGGGCGGCTGTTGCTGAGCTTCACGCCGGCCTGCCAGCCTTGGCCGGCCGGTGTGATGTCGGCTTCGCCGGTCAGCAAGGTGAGCGGCGCTTGTGGCCACAGCGCGGCCAGGTCCAGCGCCTGCCACTGCGCCTGCGCTGAGAGCACGGTTTGTGCCTGCCAGGGCTGCAGGTGCGCGCTGACGCTGGCTTGCATGGCCTGTGCGCCCGGCAGTTCCGGCAGGAGCTTGGCTTGCAGGTTCAGTGCGGCATCTGCACCCGCCAGTGGCCCTTGCAGGCTGGCCTGGGCCTGGACGTTCAGATTGCGCTGACTCGACGGCACCGTGGTTTGCACCGTGCCCTGCAACTGCACCGACAAGGCCATGGGCGGCACGGCCTGCACGCTGCCCTGCACGCGGTAACTTCCCCGTGCCAGTTGCAGTTTGTCGGCGTCGAAGCGATGCTCCTTGCCATCAAAAGCGTAGTGGCCGCTGAGGTCGGTCACGCGCAGCGCCGGCGGGCCTGCCCACTCCAGCGTCTGCACCGCGTAGCTGGCATTCACCTTGAACGGCAGGCGCAGGTCGGTCGGCACCACGGGCGCGGTGGCAGCGCTCAGGTCGTCAATGCTCAGCCGTGCGATGGCGATGCGGCCGATGTGCAGTTCGCCGTCGAACAGGCGCTGCGGCGTCCAGCCGATTTGCACGTCGTTTGCCTGCACCGTGAGCTTGCCGCGCTGCCAGCGCAACGAAGCGATGCTGCCACCGTCGCGCAGAGAACCCTGCACACCCTCCACCTCAAGGCGCTGGTCGGCAGGCAGGAAATGCTTCAGTTGCGCCAGCGAGGTGGCCAGCGAAGTGTTCAGGCCGCCCCAGTACCAGGCGCCGCCGGCCAGCAGCAACACCAGCAACAGCGTCGCCGCGACCAGCGCCAGGGTGAAACGCAGGGCCTTCATCAGAAGCTGAAGCCCACGGTCATGTGCAGGCGCAATTTCTTCACCGCCACGCCATAGGCCAGATCGATCTGCAGCGGCCCCACCGGGCTGCGCCAGCGCAGTCCTGCGCCCACGCCGACCTTGGCGCGCAACTCGGCCGGCTTGTCGGCCACGGCGCCGGCGTCCATGAACAGCGTGCCTTCCCAGTCGGCAAAGCGGCCGCCGCTGGGCAATGGCTTTTGCCATTCGACGCTGCCCGTGGCCAGGTAGCGCCCGGTGGTGGTCTTGCCGTCAGGCAGGGTCACGCCCAGGTCGTGGTAGCCATAACCGCGCACGCTGTTGTCGCCGCCCGTCAGGAACAACTGCGTGGCGGGCAGGGTGACGCCGTCCTTGGCGATCACGGCGCCGCCTTCGGCGCGCAGCGCGAGTCGGCCCGCGCGCGCATCGGTCAAGCCGGTGGCCGCGTTGCTGCCCAGCGGCTGGTAGCCCAGCCAGCGCGCCAGCACCCGGCCATAGGGGTCGCGCTGGCCGCCCAGGGTGATGCCGCCACCGAGTTCCACACCGAGGCCCCAGCCGCTGGAGGGAAAAGGCAGGCTGTCGAAATGGCGCAGCGTGAAGGCATAGTTGGCGCTGAGCGCGTCGGCCACCGCGGGTGCAGCCGGATCGGTGGTGGCACTGTGGGCGCGGTCGTATTGCAGGTAGTAGTTGCGGTCTATGTCTTCGCCGTTCTGGCTGCGTCCGCCGCGCAACCGCTGGCTGTTCACAGGGAAGCTGCCGACCTGCTGGTTCTGCACCAGTACGCCACCCATCCAGCGCCAGTTGCCGGCGTCCGGCGGCGCGGTCCAGTCGCTGGCCAGGGAACGGGTCTCGCGGTCCAGCAAAACCTTGGTGACGGCGCGCCAGCCTATGCCCGGCACCTGCTGGTGCGTGTGCTCAAGCGACAGGCGCGTGCCCGCGTCGGTGCTGGCGCCCACGCCGAAGACGGCTTTTTGCAGCTTGGCCTCGGTCAGTTGCAGGTTCACCGGTGCGGCGGACGGGTCGCCCGCAGTGTCCAGCGACATGAAGACCGAGTCGAAGTAGCCGCTGTCGGCCAGGCGCTGCTGGGCCTGCACCAACTGGCTCTGGTCGTAGTCTGCGCCAACGGGCAGACGCGCCAGACGCGTCACCAGCTCCACGCTGTGGTGCTGCGTGCCCTTGACGATCAGCGGCCCGAGTCGGTAGGCCGGGCCCGAGGCCAGCGTGACCGAGAGCCCGCGCTGTGGTCTTCGGGGTCGATATCGACCAGGGTGTCGGTGAGCTGCCCCGCAGGGTAGCGTTGTGCCGTCATTTGCCGCAGCGCCTGCAGCTTGGCGTTGTCCCAGCCGGCTTGCGTGAAGCGCATGCCGCTGCGCAGCG
Source organism: uncultured beta proteobacterium (assembly GCA_903830985.1). GTDB lineage: Bacteria > Pseudomonadota > Gammaproteobacteria > Burkholderiales > Burkholderiaceae_C > CAIKVZ01. The sequence goes on along the minus strand of CAIKVZ010000195.1, from coordinate 3,405 downwards.
CCCAGTTGGCCTGAATCTGCTGGCGCTGCGCCATGGCCGCGCCGTCGCTGGCCATGGCGCCGGTGAACTGGATGTGCACTTCGCGCACCAGGGTGGGCTCACCCGGCACCACCGTCAGCGTCACCCGACGCGCGGCCCGTCCCTCGGGCGTGGCGTGCTGCTCGGCCCGAATGTCCGGCGAAAAGAAGCCCAGGGTGGCGGCCATTTCACGCGTGTCCTGCTGCGCCGAAGTCAACAGCCGCGCCAGTTCGCTGTCGCTCAGGTCGGTGAGTTCGCGGTAGCGCAGCAGTTCCAGATGGCGCTGCAGCAGCTCCTTCAGCTCAGTGGGGGCCTGGATGTCGAGCTCAAAAGCGCGGAGGGTGGCTGGCGTCGCCGGGGGCGTGCCCTGCGCCAGGCTGAGGTCGCACAGACTTGCCAGCAGCAGGATGGCCAGCAGACCGCGCAACCCCGCGCTCGCCAGAAGTTTCACCATGGGCTATTGCGTGAGCCGGCGCATGGCTTCTTCCAGACCTTTGAGCGTCAGGGGGTACATGCGCTGGCTTACCAGCTGCTGCACCACGCTGATGCTCTGGCGGTACTGCCACACGCCTTGCGGCTCGGGGTTGATCCAGGCGAACTGCGGGAAAGCGTGGGTCAGGCGCTGCAGCCATTCGGCACCGGCTTCCTCGTTGTTGTATTCGACGCTGCCGCCGGGCTGCAGGATCTCGTACGGGCTCATGGTGGCGTCGCCGACGAAGATGAGTTTGTAGTCCTTGTTGTACTTGTGGATGATGTCCCAGGTCGGAAATTTCTCGGCAAAGCGGCGCCGGTTGTTCTTCCACATGAAGTCGTAGACGCAGTTGTGAAAGTAATAGCACTCCAGGTGCTTGAGCTCGCTCTTCACGGCCGAGAACAGCTCCTCCACGCGCGTCACGTGCTCGTCCATGGTGCCGCCAACGTCCATGAGCAGCAGCACCTTGACGTTGTTGTGCCGCTCTGGCTGCATCTTGATGTCCAGGTAGCCGGCGTTGGCCGCCGTGCTGCGGATGGTGTCGGGCAGGTCCAGCTCCATGTCGTGGCCCACGCGCGCAAATTTGCGCAAGCGTCGCAGCGCCACCTTGATGTTGCGCGTGCCCAGCTCCTGCGAGTCGTCGTAGTCCTTGTAGGCGCGCTGTTCCCAGACCTTGACCGCGCTCTTGTTCTTGCCCGCGCCGCCGATGCGTATGCCCTGCGGGTTGTAGCCGCCATGACCAAAGGGCGAAGTGCCGCCCGTGCCGATCCACTTGGAGCCGCCTTCGTGTTTTTCCTTTTGCTCCTCGAGTCGCTTTTTCAGCGTCTCCATGAGCTCGTCCCAGCCCATCTTCTCGATCGCGGCCGTTTGCTCGGGCGTGTGGTTCAGCTCCAGCGTCTGGCGCAGCCAGTCCAGCGGCACGTCCTTGGTGAAATCGGCGAGCATCTCCACGCCCTTGAAGTAGGAGGCAAAGGCACGGTCGAACTTGTCGAAGTGCTTCTCGTCTTTCACCAGCGTGGTGCGGCTCAGGTAGTAGAAATCGTCCAGGCTGTACGCGCCGTCGTCGTCGGCGCTGGCGGGACCGACCACGCCCATCTTGAGGGCCTCGAGCAGGGTGAGGTATTCCTTGACCGAGACCGGCAGTTTGGCGGAACGCAGGGTGTAGAAGAAGTTGATCAGCATGGTGCTTCAGGCCTTGGGTGAGTCGGTCCAGTTTTCCAGTTTCAGGCCCGGTATGCGGGCGAATTCGCGGGTGTTGTTGGTCACCAGGGTCAGGTTGGCCGCCAGCGCGTGGGCGGCAATCCAGAGGTCGTTGGCGCCGATGATTTGTCCCTTGCGTTCCAGTTGCTGCCGAATCTGCGCGTAACTGAAAGCCGCCAACTCCGGCAAAGCCACGGTGGGTAACGCTGCGTTGAGTCGTTCCAGGCGTTGCCTGAGTTGGGTAGCCTCGGGTTTCTTGGCCAGTCCGGCCTGGAGCTCGCCTTGCGTGATGACCGAAATGGCCGCGTCCGAACTCGAGATGCGTCTGAAACGCTCGAGCAGCACAGTGCTGCTTTGTCGCATGACATAGCTGCAGGTATCGGTGTCCAGCAGGTACTTCATGCAGCTTTACGGCGTTTGCGTACCGGCGTCGTGCGCGTCGGCTCATCGGCCGTGCCAAGCAGGGCTTCCCAGTCGCGCTCCGGGGGTGGTCTGAGGTCACGTGCCTGCGACAAGGCGGCCTCCAGTGCGGTGGCATCTCGCGGCGACAGCTTGGGCAGATCGGCCATGACATCGGCCAGGCGTTGGCCCAGCGATACCGGCTTTTCCCGCAGCACGATCTCGTCGCCACGGCGCTCTATCTGCACGGTCTTGGAGCTGAAGCGAAAGGCCTTGGGCAGGCGCACCGCCTGGCTGTTGCCGGAGGTGAAGACGGTGGTGGTCTGGCGCTGCGGCGCAAGTTGTTCGGCGGTCAGTAGCTTGTTCATGGCGCACTCCCGTTTGTATAGCCTGACAGTGTATACAAATTTCAGATTTTCAGCGCGGCAAGGCGATTTTTGGGTCGCCCCGGCGCTGCAGAGAGCCGGATCAGCGCGGCTTGGCCAGCAGGTACAGCAGATGGGCGCGCACTTCGGGCCACTCGCCGGCACGCAGGCTGTACATCACGGTGTCGCGCACCGTGCCGTCGCGGCGCAGCGCGTGGCCGCGGATCACGCCGTCCTTTTTGGCGCCCAGGCGTTCGATCGCCTGCTGCGAGGCGAAGTTGAAGTTGTCGGTGCGCCATCCCACCACCTGGCAGTCCAGTGTGTCAAAGGCGTGGCGCAGCATGAGCAGCTTGCACACGCTGTTCACATGTGTGCGCTGGCAGCGTTTGGCGTACCAGGTCCAGCCGATCTCCACGCGCCGCACGGCTGGCAGGATGTCGTGGTAGCTGGTGCAGCCCAGCACGGTGCCGCTGGCCTCGTCGATCACGGCAAAGGCAAAGCGCTGGCCCGCCTCGCGCTGCGCCAGGGCGTTCTCGATGTAGGCGCGCGTATCCTGCGGTTCGGGCACGGAGGTGACGCGCAGCTTCCACAACTCGCCGTCGGCCGCAGCCGCGCGCAGGCCGTCCTCGTGCGCCAGTGTCAGTGGCTCCAGGCGCAGGCCGCGCTCTTGCAGGGTGACGGGTTTGACAAAGTCCATGAATCAATCCTTGGGTGGTTTATTTCTTGCCGCGCGCCAGCGCCTGGCCCCTTGCAGCCCAAGGCCACCGCCCAGTCCCACCAGCACAATGCCGAAGACGCTGGCGTTGCCGTAGCCGGCGCTGAACACGTCCAGTCCGAGCAGGCGCCCGATCCAGAAACCCGCCAGCGCGCCGCCGACAAAGCCGATGGCGTCGGACAGGCCTTCGATGAGCAGGGTCTTGTCCATGGGCAGGTCAGCGGTTGCGGCTTTGC
>CAIKVZ010000194.1 GCA_903830985.1 uncultured beta proteobacterium | reverse complement strand
GTACATGGGCGCATCGTCCGGCGGACGGTTCAGGTCGATCACGTAGCGCGAGTAGCGCGGCGTGAGCACGCTCGCGCCCATGGCGGGCAGGAAGTCGTACAGGCGCTGCAAATGCCAGTCCGTGTCTTCCAGATCGAGCGCGCGCGGCACAAAGGCCTGGCGCAGCTCGGGCGGGATTTCGGTGCCGGTGTGAGGCAGGCTGACGAGCAGCGCGGCGCTGCCCTGGTGCAGGGTGAAGCTCATCGTGGTGTCCCTTTGAATATCGTCTGCATGCAGGGGTTCGCGCCCAGGCCATAGGCCAGCTGCGCCGGGCGTTGCACATCCCACAGCACGAAGTCGGCGCGCAGGCCCGTAGCCAGCACGCCGCGATCCCGCAGACCCAGGGCCTGTGCCGCGTGACGCGTCACACCGGCCAGGGCTTCCTCGGGCGTGAGGCGAAACAGCGTGCACGCCATGTTGAGCATGAGCAGCAGCGAGCTGCACGGCGAAGTGCCGGGATTGCAGTCCGTGGAGATGGCGATGGGCACGCCGTGCCGGCGCAGCAGCTCCACCGGTGGCACTTTGGTTTCGCGCAGAAAGTAAAAGGCGCCGGGCAGCAGCACGGCCACACTGTTGGCTGCGGCCATGGCGCAGGCGCCGTCTTCGGACAACCACTCCAGGTGGTCGCAGCTCAGCGCGCCGTGCTGCGCCGCGAGTTGCGCGCCGCCGCTGTCGCTGAGTTGCTCGGCGTGCAGTTTGACCGGCAAGCCCAGGGACTGCGCCGCGGCGAAGACACGCGCGATCTGCGCCGGGCTGAAGGCAATGCGTTCACAAAAGCCGTCGACCGCGTCCACCAGGCCTTCGCCATGCAGCACCTGCAGCATGCTCAGCACCTCGTCCACATAGTCGTCGGCGCGCCCGGCAAATTCAGTGGGCAGGGCGTGCGCGCCGAGAAAGGTGGTGCGAATGTCAACGGCATACTCCTGCCCCAGAGCCCGCGCCACCTGCAGCATCTTGCGCTCGGACTCCAATGCCAGGCCATAGCCTGACTTGATCTCCAGCGTGGTCACACCCTCGGACAGCAGCGGCTTCAGACGTGGCTCGGCTTGCGCCTGCAACCGCGCCGGCGTGGCGCTGCGCGTGGCCCGCACCGTGGACTGGATACCGCCGCCCGCGCGCGCGATGTCCTCGTAAGTAGCGCCATTGAGGCGCTGCTCGAACTCCTGCGCGCGGTCCCCGCCATGCACCAGGTGCGTGTGGCAGTCGATGAGCCCCGGCGTGATGAGCGCGCCCTGCGCGTCGTGCTGCTCGCCGCAGCGCGACAGCAGTTCGGCAGGCAAGTCGCTGCGCGGTCCGACCCAGGCGATGCGTTCGCCCTCCACCACCAGCGCGGCGTCAGCCATCAGGCCGTAGGGCTGGTCTGCGCCGGCCTGCATGCTGGCCACGTTGCAGTGCGTCCAGAGCTTCAATCCCATGTCGCTATCTCCAGGTACAGGGCGTCAGGTCCGTCGACTTTCAATACGGTGCCTGCGGGAAGGGTCTGCCACGCCAGGCTGTGCGCAGGGAGCAGCAGGGCTTCATCAGCTGCCTGCAATTGCACCGGCGTTTGGTTGGCGTACACCGCGACGGTCTTCTCGGCGGCCAGCACGAAATGCTTCGCGCCCGAAACGCGCTGCAGGCTGGCGCTGCCGCGGTCGCGACGCACCATGAGGTTGAAGTCCTGCGTTGCGCCGTCGAGCAGATCACAGTCCACGGCGTCGGCGCCGTCAAAACTCAGCGGCTCGCTGGCCTGCGTCAAGTCCAGTTGCTGCGAGGCAAAGCGCAGGCGCACGCCCGCGCCCTGCAGCACGGCAAAGCAGCGCTGCACGCCGGCAAAGCAGGAGAAGGGACCATTGTCTTGCACCTCGGCCACCGAGATGCGCCAGACCCAGTCCTGCGCTGACG